>CAMHBN010000281.1 GCA_946183385.1 uncultured Ruminococcus sp. | reverse complement strand
CATACGGAGTGCGCTCTGAGAGGGGATGAATTTCAAAACAGTCCGGTGGACTGTTTTGAAAGAGGGGAGGCTCTGCAAGTGAGAGCCTCCCCTTCTGCCGTTCTGCAGTTGCTATGCCCGCGGAATTATTCCGCGCAATTTTTGTGGCTGATAATCAAATTAAACAATAAAAAGCCCGAAGCTTTTGCTTCGGGCTTGCAGTCTTATCAGAGCTTGTTCTTCTCGCTCTCTATCATCTTGAGGAGGTCGTCCACGGACATATCCGAGGGATCCTTCGTCCTTGTGCGGGACTCTGTCTTGCTGATGATATCAGAGATATCGGGCGTGCTGTCCTTCTTGAAGGCTACAGGAGGACGAGCGGGTGCGTTGTATGCGGGAGCGTCGGCCTTTGTCATCTGCTCGACTGCCGAGGTCGAAAGAACGCCTGTATTATCGGGAACAGCGCTCTCTGAGGGAGCAGCGAACTGTCCCGTGCGCTCAGCCTCTGCGGTCTTTCTGAGCATCTCCTCGCGGAGCGCGTCAGCTGTGGGAACTGTAGACGACTGTGCGCTGAGGTTCCTTGCTGCGAACGAAGACTCGGCGGAGCTGCTCGATGTCGGGAATGAAGTCGTATTCGACAGGCTTCCCTTCTGAGCCTTGAACTGCATTGTGCGCTCCTTCTCCTTCTGGTAGGGAGAATCGTGGTTGACTTCCTTCTGGCTGAAGTTCTCGGCGATGGACATCTTCTTGCGCTCGAGTTCGGAAGCAGCAAAGCTGTCCTGAGCGGCGTCGTAAGAGGCATCTGTGCTCTTCTTGAAAGCCTTCTTGGGAGTACCGTCCTCGTCCTGATACTCGTAGAACTCGAACTCCTCGTCCATATCGTCCTTGCCGCTGATAGCCTTTGCGATGGCGGCGATGATGAATATTACAAGTATGATGCTTGCTGCAACGAGCATAATAAGGATACCCTTTATGCTCTGACCGAATCTGATGAAGGCGCCGAGCTCGGGGCTCTCGGGGTAGCCTGTGCATATAGCGACTACCTTGTTCTTGGCGATGGAATCGACTATATCCTCGTGGAGAGCGTCCTTGGTGTAGTATCTCTCCTCGGAGCCCTCTTCGGCTTCAACGATGTAGTTGATGCTTCTGAGGCAGAGCTTGTCGGGGTTATCGGCGGGGTAGCAGAGCACGATGTCGCCGACTGCGAGGCTGACACCGTCAGCTTCTTTTGCGAGCAGGGCAGAACCCGATGAAACGTCGCTCGGCATGGGGTTGTCGTCGCCGACAACGTAGATATATCTGCCGAACAGGTGGGGAGTGTTGCTTCTCGTGAACAGGATATTCACTGCCAGCGAAATTATGACAGACGTAACGCATAAGATGATGATGAACAGTTTGAGTATGAACAAACCTTTTTTCTTTTCCATTGGGTATCATATCCTCTCTTTTTTTATTTTTTTGTTCCTACACATCATTTTTTCGTGCGAAAAATGTAAGTAAATATATTATATCACATATCCCCCGAAATTTCAAATGTTTTTTAACGATTTTACAAAGTTTTATTTTTTAAATATATAAACGACGCGCTCGGATGATTTTTGTATGGCAAAATATGCAAATCCGAACTTGCTCAAAAGCACATATTCGGCAAATCACACAAAGAAAACTGATTTTATTTTTGCACAGCGACGATTTTTGCGACGGTTTTTCAGTAATACGTAAATTACGTTGATAAATATTTGTTGAATTATACAGTTGAAAAAGGCGATGAAAAGTGGTACAATATCATATATACTGCTTGTAATTGCAGCAATGGGAATTCAGCAATATAACGTCGATGCATAGGGATTAAACTTATACAAGGAGTAATATAGTCGTAACTTACGACAGAACGGAGATTTTATATGGCAAAGAAAACAAACCCTCTTGTTGAACAGATAAAGCAGGACTTCCCCAAGAAGCTCCAGGCGCTTTACAGCGTCACTCCCGAGGAGGCTTCCGATAAGCAGGTATATCAGGTGCTTTCCTCTATCGTTGTCGATATCCTCGCCTCGAAGAGACAGAGCTTCATCAACCACACCCACTCTGTCGGCGGCAAGCAGATATACTATCTCTCAATGGAATTCCTCATGGGACGTTCCCTCAAGACAAGCCTTTACAACCTTGACATCGCGGACGAGGTGCGCTATATGCTCAAGGAGCACACCATCAACCTCGACAAGGTTTACGAATATGAGCCCGACGCAGGTCTCGGCAACGGCGGCCTCGGCAGACTTGCCGCCTGCTACCTCGACGGTCTCGCAACTACCGGCTTCCCCGCAATGGGCTACTCGATATGCTACGAGTACGGTATATTCCAGCAGAAGCTCGAGGACGGCTGGCAGACAGAGCTCCCCGACAACTGGCTCCCCGGCGGAAGCGTATGGCTCGTGCCCAAGCCCGAGCTCTCGATAGATATCCACTTCGAGGGCGACCTTCAGGAATACTGGGACAACCAGTACCACTATATCTCGCACGTGAACTACAATACAGTCGTTGCCACGCCTTACGATATGTACGTATCGGGCTACGGCGGAGAGGGCGTATCCGTGCTCCGTCTGTGGTCGGCGAAGGCTCCGAGCTTCGATATGAAGATGTTCAACAAGGGCGACTACGCAAGCGCTCTTGCCCAGAACTCCATAGCTAACGCTATCTCGAAGATACTCTACCCCAACGACAACCACCTCGAGGGCAAGAGCCTCCGTCTGAGACAGCAGTACTTCCTCTGCGCGGCTTCCATCGGCGACATCGTAAACAACCACATGATGGTATACGGCACGCTCGAGAACCTCGCTGACAAGGTAGCTATCCACATCAACGACACCCACCCCACTCTCGCTATACCCGAGCTGATGAGAGTCCTCCTCGACGACTGCGGCTACGGCTGGGACAAGTCGTGGGACATCGTCACCAAGACCTTCGCCTATACGAACCACACTGTTATGGCAGAGGCTCTCGAAAAGTGGGACGTAAACCTCGTAAAGCACATCATACCGCGTATATTCTCCATCATTGTTGAGATAAACAACCGCTACTGCCAGTCCCTTATGGAGCGCAACGGCGGCGACAGCGCAAAGACCACACGTATGTCCATAATCAAGGACAATCAGA
>CAMHBN010000280.1 GCA_946183385.1 uncultured Ruminococcus sp. | reverse complement strand
CCTGTCGTTCTACGCATTTTCGACTGAGAACTGGAACCGTCCCGAGGATGAAGTTTCGGGACTTATGAAGCTCTTCTACGATTACCTCGGTGATATTCACTGGCTCCACGAGGAGAAGACAAGGCTCATCTTTATGGGTGACAAGGCTCGCTTCTCCGAGAAGCTCCGCAATAAGATGATTGAGGTCGAGGAGGCTTGCAAGGACTACGACGAGATGATAGTATTCCTCGCTGTCAACTACGGCGGAAGAGATGATATCGCAAACAGCTGCCGCAAGATAGCTGAAAAGGTCAAGAACGGCGAGCTTCAGCCTGAGGACATCACCGAGCAGACTATCGCCGACGGTCTTTATACAGCGGGCTTCCCCGATGTTGACCTCGTTATCCGTCCGAGCGGTGAGCTCCGTCTCTCGAACTTCCTTATCTGGCAGTGTGCTTATGCGGAGTATTACTTCACGGATATCCTCTGGCCCGACTTCACGGGCGAGGACCTCAACGCCGCCATCATCGACTACGCTAACCGCAGCCGCAGGTTCGGTGGAGTCTGATGCTTACACGAATAATCTCGGGAGCTGTAGGTGCGGCTCTGCTGGCTGTAGTTCTGTATTTCCATGATACGGTTCTGCTTCCGATAGCTGTTGCGGCTATTATCGCAGTTATGTTGTTCGAGCTGCTTCGTGCGGTGAAACTGCATAAATGCCTGCCGATACTTATTTCCGCTGAGATATGCGGAATAGCTCTGCCGCTCATTTACTGCTTTACATATTACGTGGACTTTAAGGAGCTCTTCACCTCCCACGATGCTTATGCCGTACCATTTGATACATCGGTACCCGTGGAAAGGGTGGAGATATTCGGCTGGTCGGCGTCACCTGCACTGCTTGCCTTTGCTGTCACGCTTGTTTCGGCATTTGTGGTATTCGTGACGTGGCTGAGGAAGCACAAGACTATCCGCTACGAGCAGATATTTTTCGTGCTCGCGTGCATGATACTTGTACCGCAGGCTATGACCACGATGATACGCATCGAGCACCTGAGCAGCAAGAATGGTCTGTTCCTGCTGATTATGGCTCTGTGCGGAGCATGGATAGCCGACACGGGAGCATACTTCACCGGCGTTGCCATCGGCAAGCACAAGCTCTGTCCCGAGATAAGCCCGAAAAAGACTATTGAAGGCTTTGTTGGAGGCATACTTACTACTGCTGTAGTATATGTAGTCGCGTTCTCCATATACTATGGATTTACGCCAAAGAGAGCTATCATCGCTTTCCTGACAGGTGCTTTATGTGCAGTTGTCGGAGCTATAGGCGACCTCTCGGCTTCTATGGTGAAGCGTCAGATAGGCTTCAAGGATTACGGAAAGATAATGCCCGGCCACGGCGGACTTATGGACCGCTTTGACAGCGTGCTTTTCGTACTCCCGACATTCTATGTTTTTATCGCACTCGTCGGAGTGCAGTAATATCAGCGAAAGGAGACTAATCGTGTATGCGGATAGTCCCTTTTGTGCTTATGCGGAATCTTGCGGTTTCCGCCTGACGTGAATTTTCACGACATAAAGGAGATATAATATAATGAACAAAAATGTTTCTATTCTCGGCTCGACAGGCTCGATAGGAACGCAGGCTCTTGAGGTCTGCGAGAAGCAGGGCTTCAATATCGTCGGACTTGCGGCTCACAGCAGTGTGAAGCTCCTGAGCGAGCAGGTGAGGAAGTTCAAGCCCAAGTACGTCTGCATCTACAACGACGAAAAGTACCCCGAGCTCAAGCAGAGCCTCGCTGATATGGATGTGGAGATACTCTGCGGAATGGACGGTCTGTGCCGTATCGCCTCTGTGAAGGAAAACGATATCGTGCTCAATTCCGTTGTGGGTATGGTGGGACTTCTCCCCACACTGACCGCTATCGGCGCCCGCAAGGACGTTGCTCTTGCGAACAAGGAGACCCTCGTCGCGGGCGGTGCTCTCGTAACAGCTAATGCTGCTGAAATGGGCGTGAAGATATACCCCGTTGACAGCGAGCATTCGGCGATATTCCAGTGCTTACAGGGCAATAAGCGCTCGCAGCTCTCGAAGATAATACTTACGGCTTCGGGCGGACCTTTCTATGGCTACAGCTATGAACAGCTTGGAAATGTCACCAAGGCTGACGCGCTCAAGCATCCGAACTGGGATATGGGCAACAAGATAACGATAGACTCAGCCACCCTTATGAACAAGGGACTCGAATTCATCGAGGCAAAGTGGCTGTTCGACCTCGAGCCCGACCAGATAGACATTGTTGTTCACCGCCAGAGCGTTATCCACTCAGCAGTCGAGTACAACGACTATGCAGTCATTGCACAGCTCGGAGTGCCCGATATGAAGATACCGATACAGTACGCGCTGACCTATCCCGACCGCTTCGAGTGCCCGACAAAGAGACTGTCCCTCACGGATTACGGCACTCTCACATTTGCCAAGCCCGACTACTCGACGTTCAAGTGCCTCGGTGCGGCGATTGACGCCATTACTCGCGGCGGAGCTTATCCCTGTCTCGTGAATTCCGCGAATGAGGAGGCTGTACGTGCCTTCCTCAATGACGAGATAAGCTTTATACAGATAGGCGAGATAGTATCGTCAGTCCTCGAGAAGTTCGACTATTCGGACATAAACTGCTACGAGGACGTAATGAAGGCTGACAAGCATGCACGAGAGTACGTGAGAAGCCTCATCTGAGGGGAGAGAAAGAAAGGATACAAATGGGTATAGTTTTTGCACTTATCATATTCGGGCTCATAGTCACTATACATGAGTTCGGACATTTTATATGCGCCAAGCTGAGCGGGATCAGTGTGCTTGAATTTTCAGTTGGCATGGGACCAAAGCTCCTGCAGAAGCGCTTCGGCGAGACAGCTTACTCGCTGAGACTTCTGCCGCTCGGAGGCTACTGTGCAATGGAGGGCGAGGATTCGAGCGAGAATAATCCGCGCTCCTTCCGCAACGCCAAGCTGTGGAAGCGAATGATAGTGCTCGTTGCGGGCGCTTGCATGAACTTCCTGCTCGGACTTGTGATGTGTACCGTTATGGTGAGTATGTTCGAGGTCATACCGACAACGAAGATACAGGGGTTCAGCGGTCATCTGGAGGACG
>CAMHBN010000279.1 GCA_946183385.1 uncultured Ruminococcus sp. | reverse complement strand
GCGTTGAGCTTAGCCTCGTTGAGGATACGCTGGCAGTCGAACTCTATCTTCTTAGCCTCCTTGAGCTCGTGAGGCATATTCAGGCGGATATCGTTGATGAGCTCGCGCATACGCTCGCCGTCAACTATCTTCTTGTGTGAAACGAAGGGGACGGATGTGGACTTGTCCAGCAGTTCGTCCATTTCCTCAAGGATCTCATCAATACTCATAATATTTTACCTCTCCTTTATTAGTCGTGACTGTATGTCGTCAAGAATTTCGTTGGGAACAAAATGGCTTATATCTCCGCCAAAGTAGGCTATCTGCTTTACCACGCTCGAGCTGAGGTACATATTCTCCGCCGCTGTGGTGAGGAACACCGTCTCCGCATTTGCGTAGAGCTTCTTGTTCGCGAGCGCCATCTGGAACTCGTACTCGAAGTCGCTGACAGCTCGCAGACCCTTCACGATAGCGACAGCACCGACGTTGCGGACGTAATCCGCAAGCAGTCCGTCGAGAATGTCTATGACCACGTTGTCGAGGTCCTGTGTGACGGCTTGTATCATCAGCATACGCTCGGTAGCGGTGAAGCTCGGCTGAGCCTTGCCCGCATTCCTTGATATAAGCACGATGACCTTATCGAACAGCTTTGAAGCTCTTGTGATAATGTCGAGATGACCCAACGTAACGGGGTCGAAGCTTCCGGGACAAACAGCTATCCTTCTCATTCTTCATCCTCCTCTGAGGGCTTGGTGAAAACGGCGACGTTTATCTTGCCGTAGCTGTATACCTTTTTCAGCGCCATACCCTCGGGAGCCTCGGGCGTGCCTGCTTCCTTCTCATACTCACATAAGATGAAGCCGCCGTCCCTGAGCTTAGCCGCCGCCATCGGCAGGAGCCTGGGGATATGTCCGCACCTGTAGGGCGGGTCGAGGATAATGATATCGAAGCTCTGCGAGGTGAGCCTGATGTAGTCGTAGCTGTCGCGGGTGATGACCTCCGCGAGCTTGTCCAGCTTCGTACCCTTCAGGTTCTCGCTGACGCACTTTACCGCCTTTGCGGAGCTGTCCACAAAAACGGCGTGTGCGGCTCCCCTGCTGAGCGCCTCGATGCCCATCTGACCGCTTCCCGCGAAGAGGTCGAGCACATAAGCGCCCTCTATCTCGAACTGTATCGAGGAGAAAACGCCCTCCTTGACCTTATCACTTGTAGGTCTTGTATCGAGCCCCTCGGGAGCGATGAGCCTGTGACCTCGCGCAATACCTGTAATAACTCTCATTTAATAAAATTCCTTAATTATACGAATATATCTATCCGACTGATGCCGAAATCCATATACAAAGACATTATAACACACAAACTCGGAAAAAGCAATAGGCGCGGAAATATTTTTCGCCTCTGTTCGTCATTATTTTTCACAAACAGGTCATTTTCCACAAATACCGACCTTTTCTTTTTTGCACATTGCCGTATCCGAATTCCGAAAGCGTTACATTTCGGCTGTAAATGTTACGATTTTAATGTTCGTATTGATTATTTGACGGATTTAATGTATAATGTCATTGTAGGGGACGATGTCCTCGATGTCCCGTAAAAACGCAAAAACAGGAGGTGCGGCAGAATGAACATAATAAAAAGGCTTGCGGCGATAGTGACCGCGGCGGCGGTGCTCCCTGCCGCGATGACCTCCTGCGGGTTCAAAACCGAAACATACAACATCAACATAACAGTTCCTCTCGGTGACATCGACTTCACTAACGGCAGCTGCCACGGTATCAGCTTCTCCAGCTCCATAAACGGCACTGTCATCGTCACCTGTGACGACGTTGAGGAGCCCGATATACGCGTGAAGGTGGACTTCGGAGGAGGTCTGAAAGGCAGCCGCAAGGCGGAAAGGCGCAAGCTCGAGCGTGACAGCCTCGGCATATCGCACACGCTCACCGACGAGGGCATACTCTCGGTAGGCTTCATCGACGATACAACGGGTCAGCCCGCAAAGTCGTCGTACAACCCGATGAAGCAGGAATTCGAGGGCGTGCTGTTCAGCCACGCTGACGCCTGCGTGGAGATGACCCTGCCGCGGAGCTTCGACAGCTTCAATATCAGCAACTACGGCGGTGACCTTGCCGCGAAAGACCTGCACGGGCATATAGACCTCTATACTTATGACACTCTCACGGCGGAGAATGTCGCCTTCAATGCCTCCGACGACAATATGGCAGTCGGGGATAAGGGTGTGATGATCAGTACCACGCGCTGGAAGGGGAAGCGTGCGGACGCTGTCATTATGTCGCGAAAGGGCGATATCATCTACGTTCTGCCCGAGCCTGCCGAAATTGAGGGGCGCTCCAGAACTGATACCATCCAGATACTCTGCTCGGAGGGATCGGTCACGGTAGACCTCAACGGCAATGTCTGCGCCGATACCCACGAGCTTGACAAGGATAAGAACAGGCAGTACGAATACTCCGTCGCACACGGAGCCGCGCTGCTCGACATAGACAATTACGGAAAGGGCGTAACAATCACGAACGGTACCTACAAGCCCGACAGGGACTAAGGAGGAAATATGAGCATACTCAGGAAGATAGCGGCGCTGTCTCTGACCGCCGTAACCATACTTGCGGGGTGCGGAGCCTACAGTGGCGATACCATCGAAAAGCCGCAGGAACCCACATATTCGACATTGCAGATATTCACCGACCCCGTCACCACTCAGCCGACAACTACCTTGGCTATAGTGACAACGACTGCCAAGCAGACCACGGTAAAGGCTACGACAGCAAGGCAGACCACCAAGTCCGCGAAGACTACAGCCAAGACCACGACAAGAGCCGCGAGGACTACGGTAAAGACAACGGCTGCGGCGACAACTGCCGCTCCCACGACTGCGACCGTGAACGACAGCTACGTGGAGTACCGCTTCCGCAATAAGAAGCTCCTTGACCAGCACTTCGAGAAGCACGGCGGCGAGTTCACGAAGGATTTCGGCTACAAGGACGCCTCGGAGTACGAAAAGGGCGCGAGCGACGTCATCAATAACCCCGACGCTCTCCACAAGACCGAGAAGGAGGACGGCGACGACATCTACTACATCGAGGACACGAACGAGTTCGTGGTGCTGTCCACGGACGGCTATATCAGGACGTATTT
>CAMHBN010000278.1 GCA_946183385.1 uncultured Ruminococcus sp. | reverse complement strand
TCCGTCCCAATGTACACTATATCCCCGTTGATTTCGAGAAGGAGCGAATGTGCGACAAGCTCATTGCAGCAGGCTTTGACCCTGCGAAAAAGACATTTTTCAGCATACTGGGAGTCACCTATTACCTCACGCTCGACGTCTTCTCGGACACGCTGAGGCAGATGTCGGAGCTCTCGGCTCTCGGGAGCGAGGTAGTGTTCGACTACCCGATTAAGACGGGCAATTTCCCGCGCAGGGTAGCCAAGCTCGGGGAGATAACGGAATCGCTCGGAGAGGTGATGCGCGGCGGCTACGACTACAATGAGGTGTCGCGGGCACTGTACTCGCTGGGCTTCCAGATAGATACGTATATGCCGCCCGAGAAGGTGCAGCGCGAATACTTCGACGGACGCACCGACGACCTCAGGGCGTTTGAAAACGTCAGCCTCATTTCCGCGACCTACACCGCAGGCTATGACTACGAATAAAGCCATTAGCTATCAGCCATCAGCCATTAGCTTGCGGTGTCCGCAGACGCGGACAAATCTGAAAATATCGCCGTCAGGCGATACTATTAGCTAACGGCTAACGGCTAAAGGCTAACGGCTCAATACAAAAGGAGAATAATTATGAGCTATAATAATACAGAAACAGCGCTTATCCACGGCGGGATATCAATTGACGAGCGCACGGGCGCGGTGAATATCCCGATATACCAGACCTCCACCTACAAGCAGGACGGTCTCGGGAAGATGCGCGGCTATGAGTATTCGCGCACGGGCAATCCCACCCGCGAGGCTCTCGAGGCACTGATAAGAGACCTCGAAGGCGGCTATGCGGGCTTTGCATTCGGCTCGGGCATGGCGGCTCTGACCGCGGTACTGAGCCTCCTCCACAGCGGCGACCGCGTGCTCATTTCGAGCAACGTCTACGGCGGTACCTTCCGCCTGCTGAGCAAGGTCTTCGACCACTTCGGCTACACCTACACCATCGCCGATACGACCGACCTCTCCGTATACGAGAACCAGATAACATCCGACGTGAAGGCTGTCATCATCGAGAGCCCCGCAAATCCACTCATGACTGTGACCGATATCGCGGCAGTGGCTGAGGTCTCGCACAGGCACGGTCTGCTCGTCATCGTGGACAACACCTTCATGACCCCGTATTTGCAGAAGCCGCTCACGCTCGGTGCGGACATAGTCGTACACAGCGCGACGAAGTACCTCGGCGGACACAGCGACGTTGTCGCGGGACTGGCAGTTGTCAGCACTCCCGAGCTTGCCGAGCAGATAGCCTTCATTCAGAACTCGACGGGCGGAGTCCTCGGACCCTTCGATTCCTTCCTGCTCATCCGCGGTATCAAGACCCTCGCGGTACGCCTCGACAGGCACGTCGAGAACGCCGAAAAGGCGGCTGACTTCCTCGTCAACCACAAGGCGGTGAAGAACGTCTACTACCCGGGTCTGCCGACGTCGCAGGGCTATGAGGTCAACAGGAAGCAGGCTAAGAACGGCGGAGCGATGATATCCTTCGAGCTCCGCGAGAACTACGATATACGCAGATTCTTCGAGAGTCTGGAGCTCGTATCGCTGGCGGAGAGCCTCGGCGGCGTGGAGTCGCTGGTATGCCACCCCGCAACGATGACACACGCGTCCATACCCGCTGATATCCGCAAAAAGGTCGGTATCACGGACGGACTTATCCGCCTGTCGGTCGGCATAGAGAGCATTGACGACATTCTCGCCGACCTCGCACAGGCAATCGAGAAAGCGGAGGTAAAGTGATGAACTACTATGATTCAATGCAGGCTCTCATCGGCAGCACGCCGCTGGTGAGACTGGGCAATATCGTAAAGGCTGAGGACGTGAACGTCTTCGCGAAGCTGGAGCTGTGGAATCCGTCGGGAAGCGTCAAAGACCGCACGGGACTGTACATGATAAACGACGCCGAGCAGAAGGGACTTCTCAGGGCGGGCGGCACTATAGTCGAGGCTACCGCGGGCAATACGGGGCTCGGAATAGCGTTTGCGGCTCTGAACCGCGGCTACCGTATCATCTTCGTAGTGCCGACCAAGTTCTCGGCTGAGAAGCAGTCGCTTCTGCGTGCTCTCGGTGCGGAGGTAGTGAACACTCCCCGCGAGCAGGGAATGCTCGGAGCAGTCGCGAAGGCTGAGGAGATAAAGGCGCAGATACCGGGCTCGATATCGCTGGAGCAGTTCAAGAATCAGAGCAATCCCCTCGCCCACTATGAGACAACCGGTCGCGAGATATACGAGGCTCTCGACGGTCACATCGACTACGTCGTGGCAGGCGCGGGAAGCGGCGGCACCTACACGGGCATACTCCGCTACATCAAGGAGCGCGTCCCCGCCGCAAAGGGCATACTTGCCGACCCCGTCGGCTCGACTATGGGCGGAGGCGAGCACGCCGACTACAATATCGAGGGCATCGGCAACGACTTCATCGCCGAGACTATGGATATGTCGCTCGTTGACGGCGTCATCAAGATGAACGACGATGAGGCGTTCAGCACAGCGCGGCTCCTTGCGAAGACCGAGGGCATTATCGCAGGCTCGTCCTCGGGAGCGGCAATGGCGGCGGTTCTGAAGCTCATAGAGAGTGGCGCAAAGGGCAACATCGTGACGGTCTTCCCCGACCGCGGCGACCGATACTTTAGCACAGGTCTTTTTGACTGAGAGAATTCGGAATTGAAGAGCTAAGAGCTCAGGTGTAGGGGCGGCGTTCCGCCGCCCGACCAATGCGTAATTCGTAATGCGTAATTATCGGTGTCGCCTGACGGCGATATTATTTAAAAAATCGTCCGCGTCAGCGGACACCGCAATTATTCACTATTCATTATTCATTATTCATTTTTCATTATTTATTAATTCCGCCCCTACATCCCTTGAACAAGAAAACGGAGGTATAATATGACCCTGCAACAGCTCAAATACATACTCGCCATCTCGGAGACGAACTCGATGAACAAAGCCGCGGAGCAGCTCTACGTGTCGCAGCCGTCGCTGTCGTCGTCGGTGCAGGAGCTCGAACGCGAGATAGGCATAAAGATCTTCAACCGCAGCGGACGCGGCGTCACCCTCACCAACGACGGCGCGGAGTTCCTGCAATATGCGCGTCAGGTGGTCGGACAGTTCGACGTCC
>CAMHBN010000277.1 GCA_946183385.1 uncultured Ruminococcus sp. | reverse complement strand
AACGGGCTCGCCGCCCTCATAAGCGATGGGATTTACGGTCGCGGAGAATGTCATATCCGAGGCAAATACCCTGCGTCCCGCGAGACTTCCGTGTCCCGCCTTCGGTATCCCGTACAGCTTTTCGGCGGCTGCCCTTATGCCGAGATGCAGTGCGGCAGTTCCGCAGGAGAGCGCAACAGCGTGCCTTACGCCGATATATTCAGCTGCCTGCTTTTCGACGGCGTCTATGTTCGCGCCGACTGTGGACACCCAGTTTGTACGTATTGCCTCATCGACCCACCTCTGCTCGTCTCCGTGCATAGTGGGCGACGCGAGCCATATTCTGTGTTCAAACGGCTCTATACCCGCAAATCGGGCACCGTTATTCGGTTCCATTGCAGCTGCTCCTCTCACGAATAACATACCAACTTATACTAATGCCTGTTCATTGGCTGAAAACCGGCTTTATAAAAGATTTGCCCTCCCCGTATGAAGTTCGGGTCAATAACCGCCTGAAGCGGTCATTGAGGACACATTATATTATAATGCATATCCCCCATATATGTCAAGTCCGCGGGCTATTTCCGATCGCAGATCCCGCGTAAAAAAGGACGCAGGAGTTCATCCCGCGTCCTTTATCGTCAGTATTTGAACTGTCCGCTCCCGATGAACTCGCATATCAGCGAATCACGGGAAATATCCTTCTTGTCGAGCGGCACGAGCTGTTCGAGCACCTCTGTCACGTCGGCGAGCTCGGGGACGTCGCTCATCTCGCGGAGCTGGTCTATGAGCGCGTTGCGGTAGGCGTTGAGCTCATAAGCCATGAAGGTGTCGATATCGTAGTCCGAGCGGTGCTTGTACGGCATTATGTACTTGTTCTCGCCTGCTTCGACGCTGTGGAACATATTCATCGTCTCGCGCAGAGCACGCTTGCGGAAGTTCTTGTCGCGTATCATACGGCGCATAAGCCTCACCTTTGACGGGTGGAGAATGATATCGCCGCAGGTAACTCTCGTGCGGACGCTGACATACAGCTTGGTCAGCTTGCTGTCGGGTACGGTTATTACCGCGGGATTCAGGGCGTGTATACCCTCGAATATGACGAGCTCGCCCGGCTTGCGCTCAAGGAAGAGCCCGCTGTGGTGGCGGGTCGAATCCGCGAAGTTGTACTTGGGTATCTCTATCCGCTCGCAGCGCTCGATGGCTTCTATCTGCTCGTTGAGCAGGTCTGCGTCGATACGCTCGGGGGATTCGAGGTCCATCTTGCCGAGAGCGGCAAGCTCCTTCTCCTCCTTCGTGAGCGGGCAGAAGTAGTTGTCCATGGATATGGTGTGCGTCTCGCAGCCCGCGTCGTCGAGTATCTTCTCTATCATGAAGGCTGTGGTCGTCTTGCCCGAGCCCGACGGTCCCGAGAGCAGGATAACGGGCTTTTCGTTGCGGGAATTGGTGATGTCATCGGTTATTTTTTTGAGCTGGTAGTAGTATTCTTCGTTCACGGCGCTCACGTAGCCCTTGGGGTCGGAGCTCACGCCGCTGTTTATTCTGGTCACTTCTATATTCATGCTACGTCTCCTTATGCTTATGGATAAAAGGTAAGGGCGGACACTTTTCTGCCCGCCCGATAGAATCATCTCTGTTCACAGATAAGCTTGATAGCTGTTCTTTCCTCTCCGTCTATCTGGATGTTTGCGAATGCGGGGATGCAGATGAGGTCGATGCCGATGGGGGCAAGGTAGCCTCGTGCTATAGCGATAGCCTTTATCGCCTGATTTGACGCGCCTGCACCTACAGCCTGTACCTCGACAGCTTTCTGCTCTCTGATAACTCCTGCAATAGCACCGGCGACTGAGTTAGGTGTTGAATGTGATGATACTTTTAAGACCTCCATAGTTATGACCTCCTGTAAAAAGATATTTGCACTGATTTTACTATTGTTTTTGTGAAATGAGATACAAAAATTTTCGCAAAATATATAATAGTTTTAGTACATACATACATCATAGCACAGTTTTTTTCAAATTGCAATAGTTTTGGAAAAACTTTGTAGATTATCTTATAATCAGGCGTTCAATTTTGTGCGATTTGCCGCATTTTTCATCAAATTCGATACAAACTCCGCAGAGGAAGCAGTCTCCCTCGGCTTCCTTGAAGTGAACAGGCGTGCGAAAGCGGAAGCGCTCAACTGCCGGTTGTATAGCGACTCCGAGGCTTGATAACTCAACTCCTGTCATGCCAGCGTCGGTGATATAGGCGGTATGTCCGCCGAGGATAGTCTCGTCGGCGGTCTGGACGTGCGTATGCGTGCCGAAAACACCGCTGACCCTGCCCGTGAGATAGTGTCCCATAGCCTTTTTCTCGGAGGTAGCCTCGGCGTGGAAGTCCACGAAGATGTTGGGCGTATCAATGCCCGCGAGGAGCTCGTCCGCCTTCGAGAATGGGTTGTCGAGCGGGTCCATAAATACCGTGCCCATGAGGTTTATCACGGCTACGGAGTAAGCGCCCATATCGAGTGTGAACACGCCGTGTCCGACAGCGCCGCCCTCGGGGTAGTTGGCGGGGCGGAGGATATATTCGGTATCGAAGAGGTCGAGAGCCTCGCGGCGCTTGAATGCGTGGTTCCCCGTGGTGATGACGTCGGCTCCCGCGCGGACGAGAGCGTCCGCGGAGGCGGCTGTTATGCCGTCGCCCGCGGCGGAGTTCTCGCCGTTGACTATGGTGATATCGACGGCGTACTGCCGCTTTATGAGGCTCAGTTTCGAGGCGAGGAAGTCGCTGCCCGACCTGCCGACCACGTCGCCGATGAATAAGAGGTTTTTCAAGGTATTTCTCTCCGTTCGTTGGATTTGTATTATTATATCACCTGCGGGGAGAGGTTGTCAATAGCGGGAAATGGCGGATATCGTTGAATTGCAGAACTGTAGGGGCGGCGTCCAGCCGCCCGCCAACATACGGCATTGTTATCTCGTGCGGAGATAACTCCGCAGGCGAGCAATTTGGGGGCGGTAGCAGGGAAGGCTCTCTCTTGCAGAGCCTCCCCTCTTCAAAAACAGTCCACCGGACTGTTTTTGAATTCATCCCCTCTCAGAGCGCCTTCGATTATTTCGCCGTTCCCTCAAAACTGTGAACGGCGACGAGGGGCGCCGCCCCTCGACCCTGCAAGGGCTCTGCCCT
>CAMHBN010000276.1 GCA_946183385.1 uncultured Ruminococcus sp. | reverse complement strand
AAAGCTCGCTAAGGGCTACTGGGGCGCAAAGAGCAAGCACTTCAAGATGGCTAAGCAGGCTGTCATGAAGTCGGGCAACTACGCTTATATCGGCAGAAAGCAGAAGAAGAGACAGTTCAGACAGCTCTGGATCACAAGAATCTCCGCAGCTGCTAAGATGAACGGTATGAACTACTCTACATTCATGAACGGCTGCAAGAAGGCTGGCATCACTCTCAACAGAAAGATGCTCTCCGAGATAGCTATCACAGACGCAGCAGGCTTCACAGCTATCGCTGAGAAGGCAAAGGCTGCTCTTTAATCAAGAATAACAACACGCTCCTTTTAATTAAAGAGCGTGTTTTCTTGTAGAGGCGGGGAAGTCGTCCCCGCCGCTGCAGGAGCTTACCACGCGCGGAGGTGCAGTATTGGAGAATATCATAACCTCTAAGGATAATCCCGTAATCAAGCTGTATCAGAAGCTCTCGGCATCGAAAAAAGAGAGGCTTCAGTACGGCTTATTCGTGTTGGAGGGACTGAGGATAGTCGAGGATGCGCTGAAAGAGGACGCGAGGGTGTCGCACCTGATACTCACGAAGCAGGCTTACGAGCGCTTCGGCGACGAGCTTTTGCAGGCTGATTTGAGAGATACAAAAACGCTTGTCATTTCAAATGAGCTTGGCAATAAGATAGCCTCGACGAGCACGACTCAGGGTGTGTTCGCGATATGTGCGATTCCCGAGGAGAAGGCTCCCGTGTTCGCCGATGACGGCAGATACGTCGTACTCTTCGGCTTGCAGGACCCCGGCAACGTCGGTATGATAATCCGTACCGCCGACGCTCTCGGGATAGACGGCATCTTCCTCTGCGGGAGCTGCGACCTGTACAGCCCCAAGGTGATACGCTCGACTATGGGCTCGGTTTTCCGCGAGAGGATATACAACATCGCCGACGAGGACGAGCTCTTCGCCGTGCTGAAAAGCGGCGGTGTTACGACCTCTGCCGCTGTCATAGATACGGACGCGGAAAAGGTCACGGAGTGCGGCTTCGGCGGACGACAGGCGGTGTTCATCGGCAACGAGGGCAATGGTCTGCCTGCGGAGACGGCGGCACGCTGCGACAGGCGGATAACGATACCGATGAACGGCACGATAAATTCACTCAACGCGGCAATGGCTGCGGGTATCCTTATGTGGGAGCTCAAGAAATAGAGTTTGTGTTTGTGAGTCGGGGCAATTACGCAAACGCCCCGCACATATCGACCGCCTGAAATGGTATGCAAAAAAATGAAAGTCCAACCCGTGAATACTACGGCGGATATGGGGGAGGCTTGTAATGAACGATAAGAAATACTGGCTGTGGCTGACTATGGTGTTCGGTATCGGCAGCCGCAGGATATGGGAGCTCATGTCGCTGTTCGAGACTCCCGACGAGGCGTATCACGAGCTCCGTTCGGGAAGCAGTGCGGTGCGGCTCTACGGCAAGGAGCAGGAGGCGGTGTCATCGACCTCTGTCGAGGCGGCAGAGCGAGTGCTCGCGGAGTGCGATAAAAAGGGTATAAAGACAGTATCCTACAGCTCCGAGGACTATCCTCCGCAGCTGAGACATATAATGAATCCGCCCGCAATACTCTATTATGTGGGCGATATATGCTGCCTGACGGGCACGCGGACGGTGACCACCGTCGGTGCGCGAAAGGCGAGCGAATACAGCCTCGGCGTGACCGAGCGGATATGCGGCGAACTCGCGGCAAGAGGCATCGTCATCGTGAGCGGCTTTGCTGTCGGCGTGGATATAACCTCGCATAAGGCAGCGGCTTCGCAGGGCAGACCTACCGCCGCGGTGATGGGCTGCGGCATAGACGTTGACTACCCGCGCGAGAACTTCCGCTACCGCGACGAGATCATCGAAGCGGGAGGCGTCCTCATAAGCGAGTATCCCGTCGGGACTCCGCCTCATTCGGGCAACTTCCCGAAGCGCAACAGGATACTTTCCGCACTCGGACGTGCGACTGTGGTGTTCGAGGCTTCCGAGAAGAGCGGCTCGCTGATAACGGCTTCGCTTGCCGCCGAGCAGGGCAGGGACGTGTTCTGTATGCCGCCTGCCGATATTTTCAGCAATGCCTATTCGGGCAATGCGGCTCTGCTGAGAGAGGGCGCTGTGCCCTTCTTCTGTGCGGACGATATCGCGTCGGTGTTCGGATACGGGACGGTGCTCTACGAGGAGGTCCGCGCTGAAGCGCTCGGCATTCTCGACGAGGAGGATCGCCCGCTGAGAGTACACGAACACAAGATGAAGGCTGTCTCCGCGCTGGAGACCTACATCGCGGAAAACGGTACGAATCCCGAGGGCGAGGAAGCTCCCGCGTCCACTGTAAAAAAGGATGAACCAAAGCTTGAGGGAGTGCAGAAGGCGATAGCCGACGCGCTTGCGGACGGTGCGCTCCACGCCGATGTGCTCGCACAGAGGCTCGGTATGGACAGCTCAGAGCTTATGACGGAGCTCACCGAAATGGAGCTTCTCGGGGCGGTAAAGGCGCTCCCCGGTAAGATATACGAAAAATGCTGATAAGGGGAACAAATACAGATGTCAGATCTTGTAATAGTTGAGTCGCCTGCAAAGGCAAAAACCATACAGAAATATCTCGGTAAGGGCTACAAGGTAGTCGCCTCGATGGGACACGTCCGCGACCTGCCGAAGTCGAAGCTCGGAGTTGACACCGAGCACGATTTCGCTCCGCAGTACACGGACATGAAGGGCAAGGAGGACGTTATCAGCGACCTCAAAAAGTGCGCGAAGAAGAGCGGCAAAGTCTATCTCGCGACCGACCCTGACCGCGAGGGAGAGGCTATATCATGGCATATAGCGCAGATGCTGAAGCTCGATATGAACGACAACAACCGCGTTGCCTTCAACGAGATCACCAAGACGGGCGTGCAGAACGGTATGAGCAACCCGCATAAGATAGACGTCGACCTCGTCAACGCTCAGCAGGCGAGACGTATTCTCGACAGGCTCGTCGGCTATAAGCTCAGCCCGTTCCTGTGGAAAAAGGTCAAGCGCGGTCTGTCGGCGGGACGTGTGCAGTCAGTCGCTGTACGCCTCGTAGTTGACCGCGAGAACGAGATAAGGAAGTTCGTACCCAAGGAGTACTGGTCTGTGGATGCGAAGT
>CAMHBN010000275.1 GCA_946183385.1 uncultured Ruminococcus sp. | reverse complement strand
TGTATCAGCCGAGCCTGTGAATTCAGCAAGAACGTTGTCGTTAGCTTCGCTTCCGATACCGAGAGCGGCTTTAAGACCGAACTTGTACCAGCTGTTGTTCTTGAGCTCGTTAAGACCTGCCTTGTAGTCATCTGAGGGATAACCGTCGGTCATGAGGAAGATAACGGGTGCGAAAGAGAGTGAGGGCGAATTGAGGAAGCCGTTTCTCGACATTCTCGCATTGAGCTCCTTGAAAGCTGCGCCAAGACTTGTAACGCCGCTTGCACGGAGACGTGCCCACTCGAATTCCTCTATCGGGATAGGAGCTGAATACATCCATCTTACGTCTGTTGAGAAGGTGAGAACAGCTACCTTTACCTCGGTATCAGCCTCGCCGACCTTGCGTATCTCGGGGATAAGCTCTTCCATAACGGTATTGAGCTCGCCCATTTTCTTTCCCTTCATACTTCCTGATGTATCGATAAGGAAGAATATTACAAGGCTCTTTTTGGAAACGCTTGTAGCGCTGAGGGGATCGTCGTCAAAATCGAGAATGCTGTTATCGGACTCGGGAGCTGTAGATACAGTTTCTTTTGTATCGAAATCATCCAGAGGATTAGCGTTTGCGTTTACCTCGGGTTCTGTAACACGTTCATTGCTCATAATTTAATACATCCTTTCAGTATTACTGCTTTGGCTAAGCAGATTAGATCTGTGCTTTTACTTCGCCAAAATCGATCTCAAGCCCCTGCCAAACAGGGAATCCCTTACCGGGAGCTATGTCATAGAACTTTCCGTCGGGCATCTTAGCCTTCCATTGTCTGTCGGAGCAATTCTTTATACCGAGAACGCCCTGCTTGAGCTTATTCTCAACAAGCTCGCCTGCAACGGCTGTAAAGTCGTCGGATTCGGGGAGTATCTCGCAGGTATAGAATTTGCAGCCAAGATAAAGGGGTGTGCGGTAATCGCGGTTGCTGAATCCGATAGTCACGAATTCCATTCCGCACTTCGGGCACTTGAATGTCTTTTCATTCTGATGAATAAACATTGAGCTGAAGTTTGTTCTTCCGCAGCCGCACTGTATGATCTCTGATCTAAGGCGTATGAACAGCTTCTGCCATTCGTTCTCGATGATACGCTTTGTAGGATCGCTGACGCCTGTGGTGAATGAACGGATAAAGGCGTCTTTTATATAATCGGGATAGATTCTCCAGAATTTGATGATGTTGTCGTGGATACCTCTTACGGGACGGTTAGAGTCGTCATCGGGATCGTACACGAAAACTGCGTTCTGACCGTAGTGCTTGAGCTCAGAGGATTCTGTAAGGCAGACATCGCGGACTACCTTTTCGCCCTCCATAGGATCGCCTCTGAAGAGAAGCTTGAAGAGCACTACTGCGAGAGAATACTTATCGGTCTGGACATTAGGCTGAGCTATGCCTCTTACGACCTCGGGCGCCATGTAGCCCGGCTTACCGCCGATACCGAAGTTGCTTCCGTCAGGGGCGATGTTATCACAGTCGCAGACGAGAACGGCACCTGTATTAACATTAATAAAGAAGCCTCCGTCGTTAAGGTCCTGATAGCTCTTACCTGCACGGTGGAGCTGTCGGAAAGCGTTTACGATATTGATGACGCAGGTCACCATAGCGCTGAGTGTGTTGAATTTTACAGGGCGCTTAACTCCGCGTCCTGTCAGCGGATCGATCTCCAGCTTATAGGTATTGAGGATATCGACGAAGGAATCAAAGCCCTCGGGCTTGAGCTCCATGATATATCCGAATGTACCGTCCTCTGCTTCCTTGGTGAGGTATTTTGGCCAGAGGAACTTGTTGCTGGGCGGACCGTCATTTATATTGTTCTGGAGGTTCTTACGGAAAGCGGCTGGCTTGCTCATCTTATTGATGTCGTACCATTTGAGCGCCCATTTCTGACCGTTGAAGCGGACGAGGTAAACAATACCCTGACCACCGCTGCCGATAACGCTGAGCACCTTGGCTTTGCCGCCGAATTCCATTTCGACCTCTTGACCTATTTCAAGCTCTATCATATGATCTCATCCTTTCTTTTATTAGTCAAGCTCATATTCTTCAGCCGAGGTCACGAGGTTGAACCTTATTCCAGTGGCTAAACAGTATTTATGAACGTATGAATTTTCTATGCAGTAGATAACAAGGTTGGGGCAGTATGAGAAAGCATTTGCGTCGATGAACTTGATGCTTTCGGGTAAGAAGAGCTTTCTGAGCTTATCGCAGCCCGAGAATGCTTCTGCGCCTATACTGCTTACGCTTGGCGGTATCTCGATGACCTCGAGGCTTGTACAGAATGAGAATGTACTGTCCTCAATTTCAAGAACACCGTCAGGTATCTTTACAACTACCAGATTTGAGCACTGGCTGAATGCGCCCTGCTTTATTATTCTCAGACCTTCGGGCAGCTCCAGACCTCTCAGACGCTTACATGAGGAGAAAGCATATTCTCCGATAGCAAGGAGCGTAGAGGGAAGCTGGATAGTTCTGAGCGAACCGAACTTATCGAAGCAGAAAGCTTCAAGCTTTGTATAGCCGTCGGGAATGGTGATATTTCCGCTGAGTCTGTATCTCAGAGCGTTACGCGGCATAAATACCATTTCGTTGATGTCCACAGGTCTTTTTCTTACTTCTTCGGTCTTCTTATCGCTGCCGTCCTCGCTTTCAGGGAGAACTTTAAGGTGCGATTCGTAAGGCCAGCCAAGAAGATATGTAAAGCAGGCGACAACAAATTCGGAGGCATTCTCCGCAAGGAAAAGGTCGCCGAGCATAAAGCTTTTAGCTTTCATAACAGCGATCTCGTGGTTCTTATCCTCGAGAAGGATCTTGAGCACACCCATGTTATACATATTAATAAGTAAGCGGCGTTCCTTGTCGTAATCGGGGATATGATCGCTGAGAAGACCTATGAATCTGTCTTTATTGGCAACGGCTCTGGCGCCGTCGTTTACAACGATCGCTCTAAGCTCATGCTGAAACTCCATAGTGTTTTCAAAGCCCTCGATGTTCTGCGGTACAGGAGCACCGCACTGCGGGCAGGCAGAAAGCTTAGGGTCAAGTGGTGCGTTGCATTTCTCGCATTGCATGATCTCTCCTCCTGACTTAAAAATATAGCAGCGCAAAGTTAAATATGCGTATTTATATTGTTATCA
>CAMHBN010000274.1 GCA_946183385.1 uncultured Ruminococcus sp. | reverse complement strand
GATGTCAGATAAGCTCGAGACGACGGGCAGCGAATCCAGACTCCACAACGACTTCCTTGTCCGCAAGAGCGACGAATACGATGAGCTCTTCGCGACGGCTATGAAGCTCGACGCCGAGCTCGTGGTAGCCGAGAGGCTCCCGGACCTTATGTCCTACAACAGTCAGGAGTATTTCCCGCTCGCTTTCGAGGCGGACCTCCTGAAAAAGACAGCCCTCAAATTCGGCGGATCATACATCGGTACAGTCCCCGAAACAGATATGAAGGTTCCTGCGTACTCCCTCGTGCTCATCGCGGGGGACGTGTTCAGGGAGCTCGGCGCGGACAGCTTGGAGCTTAAAGTCATCGACGACAGAGTGGAGATCCGGTTCAGGGGGGAGAAAACGCCGAGATCCACAGATGTGCTCAAGCTCAGCGCCATCTTCGAGGAGGAGAGCGTCAGCGGCGAGTACAAATTCGACAGGAGCTACAGGTTCAATCCGTATATCCGCCTGCGCCACTGCCTCGGCAGCAGAGCAGAGCTTTCGGTAAACGGTAAAAATCAGCTTGAACTCGTAATAACACTAAAAAAGGAAAAGGGTGAATCTTATGACAGTTAAAAGAGTATTATCAGCAGCTTCCGCGGCGGTGCTGGCGCTTACGTTCTCAGCCTGCGGCACGAAAACAGAGTCATCGACGGTGAAGACCGAGAAGACCGAAAAGACCGAAAAGATCACTTACAAGGAGTTCGACGGCGTGTACGCTGCGAGACTTACCGCCGTGAACGATGACAACGATATACGTCAGATCATCGCCGAGAAGACAGGCGTTCTCCTGAATCAGCAGTTCATCGCCGATCAGGACGATATCAACAAGACCTTCAGCGATATGATTATCAAGAACAAGTATCCTGATTTCATGGCTCCCGACTCTACCAACTGTCAGGAACTCATCAAGGCAGGCGCTTTCATACCGATCGACAACTACTGGGACAACTACCCCAATATCAAGGCTCTGTATACCGATGCGCAGTGGGACAGAGTACGCCAGCCTGACGGACATATCTACTACATCCCGCTGTTCTCGTCCGTAAATATCAAGGAGATGAACCCTACCTACAGCGGCGAGGCTTTCTGGATACAGACGAAGGTGCTCGAGTGGGCAAATTATCCCGAGCTCAAGACTCCCGATGACTTCTTCGACCTCATCGAGAGATACCTCGAGGCTAATCCAACAGACTCCAACGGCGACCCGTACTACGGCTACGAGATAGAGGCGAATGACGCGTGGTTCTTTGCGCTCGACAATCCGCCGATGTTCCTCGACGGCTATCCAAACGACGGCTGCTGTATCGTTGACCCGCAGACCCGTGTCGCCAGGGACTACAACCTCTCGGAGACGGCTCAGAAGTGGTTCAGGAAGCTCAACGAGGAGTACAATAAGGGCGTTATCGACCCCGAGTGCTTCGTTATGGACTCCGACCAGTATTATTCCAAGCTTTCAACAGGACGCGTTCTCGGTCTCGTTGACCAGAGATGGAACTTCAACAGCGCAGTCAACAAGCTCCCAGAGGACTGCACATATATCCCGTTCGGTCTGACCATTGACGAAAGCATAGAGGAGCACTACCGCGACAAGACCTCCTTCAACGGCTCTGCGGGTGCGGGCATATCCATAAGCTGCAGCGACCCCGAGGGCGCTATGAAGTTCATCAGCGACCTGCTCGAACCCGAGATACACCGCCTCAGATTCTGGGGCATAGAGGGAGTGGATTACTCTGTCGATGCCAACGGCGTGTTCGATATGACCGATGAGCAGTACAACAAATGGTACAATGACGCCGACTATAAGGTCAGCCACGTATGCACCTACGACTATATGCCGCAGATACAGGGTATGGATGCCGACGGCATCAACGCGTATCAGCCCTCCAATCAGCCGAATATATTCTATGAGAAGCTCCCCGAGTGTGTAAAGAAGTGCTTCAGCGCCTACGGTGTGCAGACCTACTCGGAGATGCTCAACGAGCCCGGCGAGAACCCGCCGTGGTACCCGATGTGGTCGTTCAGCAATGCCGTTACCGACGAGACCGACTACGGACGCATAATGAAGCAGATAGACGCTCTCAAGCATAAGGATCTTCCGCTCATCGTTATGAGCGACGACTTCGATTCAGCGTGGGCGGGCTATGTCGAGGAATATGGCAATATAGACTCACAGGTATACTTCGACGAGCTTACGGCAGAGGTCGCAAGACGCTGCGGATAAGCGCGTAGAGCTGTAAAAACGAATCAAAAGCGTATCGGCTCCGCCACTGCAGCGGAGCCGATACGCTTTTTTTCTCACCGAATGCGTGAGAGGAGAAAGTGTGCTTGACAAATCCGATACATTTATGATATAATAAAAGTTGTATTGACAGGCGGAGATAGCAGTCCCGCGCAATACGATCCTATTTAACGGAGGTTGCAATATGGAAAGCATTAATGAGATCGCTGCTCGTATCCGCGAGCTGCGAGAGGTATGCGACTATTCACAGGAACAGCTTGCCAAGGAGCTCGGGCTTGACCCCGCTCAGTATGCAGGCTATGAAGAGAACGGCGATTTTCCGATAAGCGTCATCTACGAGATCGCCAATAAATTCCGAGTCGATTTCAACGAGCTGGTCACAGGTGAGCCCAGCCGTATAGATACATATCAGGTCGTCCGCCGCGGTCACGGCAAGAGCGTGAGCCGCTTCCCCGGCTACCGCTTCAAGGATCTTGCCTTTCGCTATGCGGACAAGATCATGCAGCCCCTTCTCGTTACTCTTGAGCCCTCGGACGAGCCCGCAAAGCTCGTTACTCATTCGGGTCAGGAGTTCAACCTCGTGCTGAAGGGCAGCATCGCCGTTGTTTTCGAGGACAAGGAGATAATCCTCAACGAGGGCGATTCGATATATTTTAATCCCACATATCCGCACGGTCAGCGCTGCCACGGCGACAGCAAGGCACGCTTCCTGACTATGATAGCGGAATGAGCTGATAAAAAGGAGTTCTTGTAAAAATGCTTTTAGACCGATATCTTCCCCGTATCGAGTTCGACTCTTACGAGGATTTTATAGAAAACTACCGTGTAAATGTTCCCGAGGATTTCAACTTCGGCTGGGACATCGTTGACGAATGGGCTAAGCAGGAGCCCGAAAAGAAGGC
>CAMHBN010000273.1 GCA_946183385.1 uncultured Ruminococcus sp. | reverse complement strand
CAACGATGGAGAAGCCCTTTCCTGCCTTCTGATTCTCGAAAGCCTTGCGGATAGCCTTCTTAGCAGCCTTGATGTGGGGAACGCTGTCAACCGCAACACGCTCAGCGTAGGCTGTACCTGTGAGCTGTGAGAGCATCTCGCAAACCTTTACGGGGTAGCCTGCGAGCTGCGGGCTTCTGCCGAAGGGAGTAGTCTGTGTTACCTGACCGGGCAGAGTGGTAGGAGCCATCTGTCCGCCTGTCATGCCGTAGATAGTGTTGTTGATGAAGATAACAACGATGTTCTCGCCTCTTGTAGCGGAGTGAACAGTCTCGGCAGTACCGATAGCAGCGAGGTCGCCGTCGCCCTGATATGTAAATACGAACTTGTCGGGATTTGTGCGCTTAACGCCCGTAGCAACAGCCGGAGCACGTCCGTGAGCAGCCTCGATCATATCGCAGTTGAAGTAATCGTAAGCCATAACGGAGCAGCCAACGGGACATACGCCGATAGTGTCGCCCTCGATGCCCATTTCGTCTATTACCTCGGCGAGTATGCGGTGAACGATACCGTGTGTACAGCCGGGGCAGTAATGTGTAGGCACATCAATGAGTGCGTGGGGTCTTTCAAATACAACAGCCATTAAAGTGTACCTCCGATCTTCTTGATCTCCTCAAGCACCTCAGTAGGTGTGGGGATAACGCCGCCTGTTCTTCCGTAGAAGTGAACGGGCTTCGAGCAGTTGATAGCGAGCTTGATGTCGTCTACCATCTGACCCATGGACATCTCAACGCTGAGGAGAGCCTTAGCGTTCTTTGCAGCCTCGTTTATCTCCTTTACGGGGAAGGGCCACAGTGTCTTGGGACGGAACAGACCAGCCTTGATGCCCTGCTCTCTTGCTGTGTTTACAGCGGACTTTACGACTCTCGCCGTAGCGCCGAATGCGCAGAGGAGGATATCGCAGTCCTCGGTGAGGTAGAGCTCAGCCTCTGTCTCTGTCTCCTTGATGATGTCGTACTTCTTGTAGCGCTCAACGATGGAGTTCTCGAGCTCGTCGGGCTTGAGGTAGAGGGAGTTGATGATGTGGTGGTCTCTTGAATTCTTGTGGCCGTTTGCAGCCCAGCCGCTCTTGTCGTAGGCGTCGGGATTTATCTCGGGGAAGGAAACAGGCTCCATCATCTGACCGAGAAGTCCGTCAGCGAGTATCATTGCGGGCATACGGTACTTGTCAGCGCGGTCGAAAGCCTTTACAACGTAGTCGACCATTTCCTGAACGGAAGCGGGAGCATATACGAGAAGCTGGAAGTCGCCGTGACCGAGAGCTTTCGTAGCCTGCCAGTAGTCAGCCTGTGAGGGCTGGATACCGCCGAGACCGGGGCCGCCTCTCTCAACGTTGATGATAACAGCGGGGAGGTCGGAGCCTGCGATGTAGGATACTCCCTCGCTCTTGAGCGAGATTCCGGGAGATGACGAGGATGTCATAGCTCTCACGCCTGTGGAAGCAGCGCCGAGGACCATATTGATAGCAGCGATCTCAGACTCAGCCTGAAGGAATACGCCGCCTGCCTTATGCATACGCTTTGCCATATATGCGGCAAGCTCTGTCTGGGGAGTGATCGGGTAGCCGAAGAAGCACTTGCAGCCTGCTCTGATAGCAGCCTCAGCGAGAGCCTCGTTACCCTTCATAAGATTTCTTTCCAAAGCTAAACAGCTCCTTTCAATGATAGGTAAGATTTACTTTTCGATAACGATAGCACAGTCGGGGCACATAGTCGCGCACATCGCGCAGCTTATGCAAGCGTCCTGATCGGTACATTCAGCGTAGAAATATCCCTTCTTATTGCGCTTTTCCTTCTGGAGAGCCACTATCTTCTTGGGACAGGCAGCAGTACAGAGTCCGCAGCCCTTGCACCTCTCGGTGATAACCGTCATTTTTGCCATTCTTTTCACTCCCTTCGCATAGCTATATATGATGTAAAGCGGATATTCCGCGTTTTTACCGTGGTTTTCCTGTGTAGGGACGCGCATTGCGCGTCCGTGATTACAGATTTGTCGGTTTTTCGTTTTTGGCGGACGACCAATGGTCGTCCCTACAATGGGTTTGGTTTCGGGCGGATAATATCCGCCCCTACAAATTGTTTCTGGCTCGCGGGAACATCTACCGTTCCAAATTAATTATGGCGCGAATCGGCGGCGGGATACCGTCCCCTACATTATCTGTCCCAAGGCAGCTTTACATACACCTTCACGGGCAGTATGCCGTCGCTCTCGGAGTGACCGCAGAGCTCCTCGGGGCAGGTCGTGAATGCGAGCGGCAGCCCCGTCTTTGCCGAGACCTTCGCCGCAAACTCGGCAGACTGCTCCACGACCTCTATCGTGGTCTCGCAGCCGAGGTTGGTGTTGTTGACAATTGCGGTGTGCTTCATTCGCGAAGCCGCCTCTATCTCGTACATCAGTGACACCGCCTCGTTCGCGTTGGAGGTGAGCGTGCGGCGCTGGTTGATGACATAGAGCATTTCTATATCGTCCGCGAACCTCTCGAGCATAGCCTCGGCATAGCGTCCGAGAGCGGTAGCGCCCGCGTCGTCGCCGCCCACGTCAATGATGAGGCAGTCCTCGTTTATGGCGAGCTGCTCGACGTCGAACTGAATCGACGGCACATCGAGGTTGGTGTTCGCGAAGTCGGGAGCAATGAGCTTTATGCCCTTATTCTCAAAAAGCTCCTTGAAATCGGCAGTACGGAAGTAGGGGTTGACGAGGTCGAGGTCAACGACAGCGACCTTCTTGCCCTCCTCGGCGGCTCTCACAGCGAGATTGACCGAGAGATTGGTCTTGCCGCTTCCGTAGTGACCAGTGATAATGGTAATTTTCTTCATATTTATCCTCTTTCAGGCGTCAAAAAAATCCTGTAACTTATATTATACCACTTTACATCACGACATGCAAGCCTTTTTTATCGCCTATCTGCTGGGACTCTGTCCCAGACCCTGCCAAAGGCTCTGCCTTTGGAATCCGCTGGGGCGCCGCCCCAGACCCTGTCGGGGAGCGCACTCCCCGAACCCCAAACTTCGTTGCCGCTCGCAAGCTCGCTCACTCTGTACAAACAGCAAAGTCTGCTTTCGGCGGGTAGCAATGTGTAGGGGACGGCGTCCTCGACGTCCCCATCGCCTGTTCACAGCACTTCGGCGGGCGCACATTTTCACCG
>CAMHBN010000272.1 GCA_946183385.1 uncultured Ruminococcus sp. | reverse complement strand
CCACCGTCCCCTTCAAGGGCACTCCCGAACAGGAGGCTCAGCTCTTAGCTGTTATTGAAGAGAAGAAGGACACTCAGGGCGCTCTGATGCCTATCCTTCAGAAGGCTCAGGAGATCTACGGCTATCTTCCCATCGAGGTACAGACCATTATTTCCGATAAGACCGGTATCCCGCTCGAGAAGATATACGGCGTTGTTACCTTCTATGCTCAGTTCTCTCTCTATCCCAAGGGCGAGTACACCATCTCGGTATGTCTCGGTACAGCCTGCTACGTTAAGGGCTCGGGAGATATATACAACAAGCTTCAGGAGAAGCTCGGCATCGCGGGCGGCGAATGTACCCCCGACGGCAAGTTCTCCCTCGACGCCTGCCGCTGCATAGGCGCTTGCGGTCTGGCTCCCGTTCTCACAGTGAACGAGGACGTTTACGGACGTCTCACTGTTGACGACGTTGAAAAGATACTCGCTAAGTACACAGCATAATAACAGTATAGGAGGAAAACATAATGAAGACTCTTGAAGAACTCAAGGCTGTCAGAGAATCCATGGAGGGCGAGGTCGCTCTCAGAACTCATGGCAACGCTTCTTCAAAATATGAAAGACACGTACTCGTCTGCGGCGGTACAGGCTGTACTTCTTCGGGCTCTCCCAAGATAATCGAGTGCCTCGAGAAGGAGCTTGCTTCCAACGGACTCACAGAAAAGGTACAGATAGTCAAGACAGGCTGCTTCGGTCTCTGCGAGCGCGGACCCATCATGATCGTTTATCCCGAGGGCTCGTTCTACTCACGCGTTAATGTGGACGAGATCCCCCGCATCGTCAAGGAGCACCTCGTTGACGGCAACCCCGTCAAGGAGTTTCTCTATGAGGAGACTGTTGACGGCGACAACATCAAGTCCCTCGACGACACCGCTTTCTATGCTAAGCAGAACCGTGTGGCTCTCAGAAACTGCGGCGTTATCAACCCCGAGAACATCAATGAATACATAGGCAGAGACGGCTATAAGGCTCTCGGCAAGGTACTCACAGAGATGACTCCCGAGGATGTTATCCAGACTATCCTCGATTCGGGTCTCCGCGGAAGAGGCGGCGGCGGCTTCCCCACAGGTATGAAGTGGAAGCTCGCGAGAAATATCGTTCCCAATGCTGACCAGAAGTACGTCTGCTGTAACGCTGACGAAGGTGACCCGGGCGCATTCATGGACCGTTCCGTTCTCGAGGGCGATCCCCACGTTGTACTCGAGGCTATGACAATCGCAGGCTACGCTATCGGTGCTTCACAGGGTTATATCTACGTTCGTGCCGAGTACCCGATCGCTGTTGAGCGTCTCAACATCGCTATCAAGCAGGCTCGCGAGGCAGGTATGCTCGGTAAGGACATCTTCGGCACAGGCTTCGATTTCGACATCGACCTCCGTCTCGGTGCAGGTGCTTTCGTCTGCGGTGAGGAAACAGCTCTTATGACATCCATCGAGGGCAACCGCGGTGAGCCAAGACCCAGACCTCCTTTCCCTGCTGAAAAAGGTCTCTTCCAGAAGCCCACTATCCTCAACAATGTTGAGACTTACGCCAATATCCCCCAGATCATACTCAAGGGTGCTGACTGGTTCGCATCAATGGGTACCGAGAAGTCGAAGGGTACTAAGGTATTCGCTCTCGGCGGTAAGATAAAGAACACAGGTCTCGTTGAGATACCCATGGGTACTACTCTCCGTACAGTTATCGAGGAGATAGGCGGCGGTATCCCGAACGGCAAGAAGTTCAAGGCTGCCCAGACAGGCGGACCTTCCGGCGGATGTATCCCCGCAGAGCACTTCGATATCCCGATCGACTATGATAACCTCATCAGCATCGGCTCGATGATGGGCTCAGGCGGACTTATCGTTATGGACGAGGACAACTGTATGGTAGATATCGCCAAGTTCTTCCTCGAGTTCACAGTTGACGAGTCATGCGGTAAGTGTACTCCCTGCCGTATCGGTACAAAGAGAATGTGGGAGATACTCGACAAGATCACAAAGGGCAAGGGAACTCTCGAGGACCTCGATACCCTCGAGGAGCTCGCTCTCCACGTAAAGGCGAACTCTCTCTGCGGTCTCGGTCAGACAGCTCCTAACCCTGTTCTTTCAACTCTCAGATGCTTCAAGGATGAGTACATCGCTCACGTTGTTGACAAGAAGTGTCCCGCGGGCGTATGTAAGGATCTCCTCAGCTTCGAGATCGACAAGGAGAAGTGTATCGGCTGCGGTATGTGTGCTAAGCAGTGTCCTGCTACAGCTATCACAAGGACCGATTACATCGCTCCCGGCAAGAAGCTCGCTGCTATGGAGATAGACAAGAGCAAGTGCGTTAAGTGCGGCGCTTGTATCGCAACCTGTAAGTTCAAGGCAATCATCAAGAAGTAAGCGGAGGAAAAATCAATGGAAAATATCACAGTTAAAGTCAATGGTGTTGAGATCTCCGTCCCCAAGGGTACTACTGTTCTTGAGGCTGCTCATACCGCAGGTTTCGAGATCCCCACACTTTGCTATATGAAGGAAATCAACGAGATCGGCGCCTGCCGTATCTGCGTTACAGAGGTAAACGAGGGCAGAGGCTTCCGCCTTGTTGCGGGCTGCGTATATCCCTGCTCTGACAAGATGGAGATAGTTACAAATTCTCCCAAGGTCATCGAGTCACGCAAGAAGACTCTCGAGCTCATTCTCTCGACTCATGACAGAAAGTGCCTTTCCTGCGTAAGAAGCGGCAACTGCGAGCTCCAGAAGCTTTGCAAGGACTACGGCATCGACGACGCAGGCAAGTACGACGGCGTCAACGAGCACTACGAGATAGACGATTCCGCTGCACATATGTACCGCGATAACAACAAGTGCATACTCTGCCGCCGCTGCGTGGCTGTCTGCTCGAAGACACAGGGTATCGGCGTTATCGGCGCAAACGAGCGCGGATTCAAGACATATATCGGCTCTGCATTCGATATGGGTCTCGGCGAGACAAGCTGCGTATCCTGCGGTCAGTGTATCGCTGTTTGCCCTGTCGGCGCTATCGCTGAGAAGGACTACACAAAACAGGTCATGGCTGCTATCGCAGACCCCGAGAAGACAGTTCTCGTACAGACTGCTCCCGCTGTACGTGCAGGTCTCGGTGAGGCATTCGGTCTCCCGATAGGCACGAACGCAGAGGGCAAGATGGCTGCTGCTCTC
>CAMHBN010000271.1 GCA_946183385.1 uncultured Ruminococcus sp. | reverse complement strand
AATTATTCTTTATTATTTATTCTTTATTCTTTCTTATTTTAGCGTAAGCGTTAACGCTAATGCGCTCCCCCGTATTCGTGGCGTTGGGGTATTATCTCCTTGTAGGATTCATCGACCTTGTCGTCGCCATCGCCTATGGGGATGATCCGCGTCATACCGTCCCACGTCGCTGTCGGGCAGCTGTACTCGAACCCCTCATTTCCGGGGTCGGGCAGGGGGATGGACTTCTTTCTTCTCATAGCTGTCAGCTCCTTCCGCAGTTATTGTCTGCGGAGCGAGCCGAAATATACATCAGCTCATAACAGCGTTTACAATTCCCTGATACAGCGAGACGGAGTCGCTGGCGAAGCTGTAGCCGAAGTATTCGGGATTCTGCACCTGCATCACGATGATGTACGAGCCGTCATACTCACTGTAGTCCATCCACATTCCCGAGCCGCTGTCGCCCGGTTTTTTGAGAATGCCCGTGATGTACAGGAAGTCGCCCTTCCACGTCTCGGCAGTGCCTGTTTTCGCGTAGAACTCATATCCCGCGGGTACAGCAAGCCCGATATTGCCCGCAACTCCGTACATACCCGAGAGCAGGTTCGCCCTGTACTCGGCGGGGATACTGCACACCTTCTGATTCGGCTCGGTGCCAAGCTGTATGGTACTGCATAAGTCGTTCGTATCGACTATCCTTGCGATAGTAAACGGCTTGACCATATCGCCGAACACGGCTTCACGTCCGAGAGCTGCGAGATACAGCGGACAGGTCAGCACGTAGGACTGCCCGAAAGCCGTCCTGCGGAGGTCGTCGTCGCAGTAAATCTCGACGTTGTTATGGAGAGTGCCGAAGTCGCATTCGATATCGGAGCAGAAGTGGAAGATGTCTTCGAGGTCGGCGAGAACGTCGTCCTTGCCTATCTGGTCGAACGCCTTTGCGAAGAAGATATTGCTCGAATTGACGAATGCGGAGTTGAGCGTGCGCTCGTATACGGGATATTTCCACTCGTCCTTGTGATCCCAGTTGACTATGGAAACGCCGTCGAACTCCCATACTCCCTCATCGTAGAGGCAGGTCACGCCGTGCTTGTCTGCGATGACCTCGGACATTATCTTGAAGCACGAGCCGGGCTCAGCGTTCTGGAAAGCCTTGTTGCCGTAATTTCCCCACGCGAGGTCCTCGTCGGTTTCGGTGCCGTAGTAGATGTCGGGGTCGTATGACGGGTAGCTGACCTGTGCCGCGAGCGAGCCGTCAGTCCTCATGACAACGACCGAGCCGACGAGGTTCTGCCCTGCCATGTAGTCGTATATCGCGTTCTGCATATCGCCGTCGAAGGTGAGCTGTATCGACTGTCCCATTTTGACGTCAAGCGGCGAGGGATTCTCGGTGCGGAGAATATCGTCGAAGGTGAGGTCGAGTCCCTCCGACATCTCATTGAGCACATTCGCGAACGCCACCTTGTTTGCGTCGTTGGTCATGCGGATTTCCTTGCCTGTTCCAGCTTCGTCCATGGCGCTGCACATCAGGATAGTTCCGTTTATGTCGATGAGGTCGCCGCGCATAATGTCGGAGCTGCTCTTAGCCGCGGACGCCGTTTCTGTTGTGACCTCGCCCTCGGCAGAGGTCGTAGCCGCGGTGGTGTTCGGAGCTATCGCCGCTACCGTATCCTCAGTGCCCGCGCGCTCGACCACAGTTCCGCACGAGCTCACTGCCGCGAGCAGTACTGCCGCCGAAAGCAATATCCCTGATCTCTTCATTTCAATTCACCCTTTATCATGTATTTACATTTTATTCAAGCGGCACGGAGTTGAAGCGAATGTTCATATCCACATCGCCCGCAATTCCGTCAATGCGTCCGTAGGCGCTTGCCTGCCATATCGCGAACCTTCCCTCGTAGTCCGTCTCGTCAACGTAGTGCGCGAGCCATACGGGGTGGTTGCCGTCGTTTGTCCAGAAGTTGTTGAGGAAGTTCTTGCTGCTGTAGAGCATGGCGGAGTAGCCGTGCTTCTCACACTCGTCCGCGAACGCCTCGAAGACGTTGTTGAGGTCGCGGATATTCATTCCGTACTCTTGGAACGTCGCCCATTCCTCCCAGTCGAAGGCGATAGGGTAGTCGAGCTCCCTGCCGTCGAGCTGGTCGATGACCCAGCGGGCGTGCTCGCGGGCGCCCTCCTCGGTGTTGTCGGCGGTGTAGAAGTACACGCCTATGTCGAGCCCTGCCGCGGACGCGTTCGCCATATTCTGCTTGTAGTAGTCGTCCATCTCGGGCTCGCCGCTGTAGTAGTAGCCCATACGCATGAGCACGAACTCGCAGCCCTCGTTCTTCACGGCATCGTAGTCAACGTTTGTCTGCCACGCGGACACGTCAATGCCGAAGCTGACGTCGCCGAGGTAGCTGTAGGTGTCGATGAAGTCGGAGTAGGCGACCCTCGCATTGTTGTCCTCGGGACGCGGTATCTCGTTGAGTACGAGCACCGTGAGAGAAAAGTCGGTGGAGTTGCCGGAGCTGTCGGTGACGGTGACGCTGATTGGTGCTCTCCCGACCGCTGAGGTGTCAACGTCGCCCGAATAAGTGACGGTGGGAGCGCGGTCGTAGTTATCGACGTAGCCGATTATTTTATCGATGTTGAAGGGCTCGCCGACCTTGGCGTAAGGCTCCCAGCCCGCATTGAGAATGAGCGGCGGAGTGGTATCAACGACATTGTACGCAATCTCCTTTTCGTACTCATTCCCCTCGTATTTGAAGGTGACCTTGACCTTTTTTTCGCCGAGCTCGTCGGTGTCGATGAGGTCGGCGGGAGCTGTGAGCTCCACGTTGTTATCGGTGATGAGCTCCGCTATCGTCGTCTTGGAGTAGACCTCCACCTCGGCGACGGAATCAAGGATAACGCCATCGGGGATATCGGTGCTTATCTTTTTAGTGGTGGTAACTGTGGTAGTCACAGTGGTTGCGGCAGTCGTCTGAGCCGTGGTGGTTGTTGTGGTAGTAGTTGTGGTCGCTTCCTCGTCTGCTCCGACGCTCTTTCCGCAGCCTGTCAGCAGCAGAGCTGCAGCCGCGATCGTTGTAAGTGTGTATTTTTTCATATTGTCTCCATTGTATTAATTTTAGTTGTCAGCCCGCGGTTTGCAATGCGGGAGTGTAATTTCGCGAATGATACTTATTCGCATAAATCAGAATTTGCCGCCAAGCGGGCGGCGGCGCGGTTCGCGATGTCGCTCGTA
>CAMHBN010000270.1 GCA_946183385.1 uncultured Ruminococcus sp. | reverse complement strand
GCCACAGGTTCTTCGCTATCGAGCACAGCCACGTACTCACCGAGCACCTGCCGTCGAACGAGCTCAGCGAGCCTATCGCGCGGACGAAAGTCTCCTGTGTGAGATCGCGCGAGATGTCGCCGTCGCCGCTCATACCGAGCAGATACGCGTAGACCTTGGCACCGTATTTCTCGTAATATTCCTCAATGTCTTTCTTCATTGGCTGACCTCCTTCAGAAGCTTCTGTATATTAGTAGCTTTGAAAGACGAAACGTTACAGGTTTTTTAAAAAGTTTTCCCCTGCGCGCGGCAGGGGAATTATTTATACGATTTCGGATACGTTCACCGTAAGCTTGCCGTCGTAGATATTGACGGGGACGGCGCTGTCAAACGTGTAGATGTTCGGGAGGTCGCTGCGTTCGAAGAAGTAGACGAGCGTTTTCTCGTTCTTGGGATCAACTATCCAGTATTCACGGACGCCGAACCTCTGATAGAGCGCGAGCTTGCTGATGAGGTCGTCGCTGCGGTTCGTGGAGAGCACCTCTATTACCCAGTCGGGAGCGCCGTAGCAACGCTTCTCGTCGTATTTGGACGGGTCGCAGATGACGAAGACGTCGGGCTGTACTACGTTGTAGTTGTCGAGCTTTACATCGAGCGGCGAGACAAATGGCTTACAGTCGCCTTTGTTGCTTCTGATATAGCTTCGTATCTCCGAATAGAGACCGCCAACTATTTCCTGATGAAGCACCGTCGGAGTTGCGAAGTCAATTATCTGACCCTCGCGGAGCTCAACGTGCTCGTTAGTATCGGGAGTGAGTGCGAAGTATTCATCGGCAGTATATTTGTGATCGTTAGGCATTGGCATGGCATTTCCTCCTTTACCAAATAGTATTCCTCTTATTGCGTGAAATAGACGTCAGTCGAGAACAGGCAGATAAGCGACCGCGTTCAGCGATTTAGCCTTTGCGGCGGCTTCGTCGAAGGTGAGCTTGTCCTCGGTGATGAACGATATGCCGTTCTCGTCTGTGTATGCGCCCTCGCAGACGTTATCGCTGTCCGCGGGCAGACGGAAGTACCACTTTGTCGTGAGCTCGCTCACGGGAGCAACGAAGCTGTTGTCGCTCGAGGACTCCCACGACTGCGAGAATACCGTTACCTTGTGCTTTACCGCTTCGATGACGTCGCCCATTACAGCGCTCGCCGTCGGGAGCTTGCCTGCGCCTCTGCCGTAGAACATAGCCTGATCTATGCCGTCGCCGTATACGAGCACGGCGTTGAATACGTCGTTTACGCCTGCCATGATGTTCTCGTGAGGTACGAGCATGGGCATAACAACGGGGAGAATGCGACCGTCGTCGAGACGTCTTACGGAAGCGATGAGCTTGATTGCGTGTCCGAGGATATCAGCCGCGGCTACGTCAGCGAGGTCTACCTCGGAAATACCCTTGGTGTAGACGTCCTTGGGGTAGACGTGCTTGCCGAAAACAAGCGATGAGATAATGCATATCTTGCGGCACGCGTCGTGACCCTCAACGTCGGCTGTCGGGTCCTTTTCCGCGTAACCGAGCTTCTGAGCGAGCGCGAGAGCGTCCGCGAAGGACATATTCTCGTTGTACATTTTCGTGAGGATGAAGTTGGTCGTGCCGTTGAGTATACCCGCGACCTTGTCGATGTCGTTAGCCGCGAGACAGCGGTGGAGCGGGCGGATTATCGGGATAGCGCCGCCGACGCTCGCCTCGAAGAAGAAGTTGCAGTTGTGCGCCTTAGCTGCCGCGAGGAGGATATCGCCTTTCTCTGCGACGAGCTCCTTGTTGGACGTGGACACGCTCTTGCCTCTTTCGAGGCAGGACTTGACGAACGTGAATGCAGGCTCTACGCCGCCCATGCACTCGGCAACAGCCGTTACCTCGTCGTCGTTGAGGATGTCGTTGAAGTCCTTCGTGAATTTATCCTGATACGGTGAATCGGGGAAATCGCGGAGGTCGAGGATATACTTTATATCCATCTCCGTACCCGCGCGCTTCTCGATGCTTTTCCTGTTCTTGTAGAAAAGCTCAACAACGCCCGAGCCGACTACACCGTGACCTAATACTGCAAATTTGACTGACATAAAAGAAAACCTCCGTATTATTCGGCGGAGAGGACTTTAGCCTCGAGAACGCCGTCAAGTTCTGTTATAGAGTTAAGGGAAAGGAGCTCGTCGGGGGAAGCGTCCGCCATTCTCAGCGAGATGTTGACAGTAGCCGCTCCGTCCACGGGGATGCTCTGATTTACGGTAAGGATATTGGCGTCGAGCCCATGGAGGAAGACCAGCACGCTCGAGAGCACGCCGGGGCTGTCGCTCAGCAGGAGGTAGAGATTGACTATCCTGTGGTTGAAGAGCTCCTCGTAGGAGAAAACGCTGTCCTTGTACTTATAGTAGGCACTGCGGGAGATACCGACGCGCTTGCAGGCGGAGGCGAAGCTCTTCTCGCCCTTCTGCGCCATCAGCTTCTTGACCTCGAGCACCTTGGTGAAAACATCGGGGAGTATCATCGCGTCAACGACGATGAGCTGTGACTTTTTTTCCATAACAAATCACCCTTAACTGAAAAATCGTCCGCCGTAGGCGAACAACTGTACATTACTTATTAACTATACCACGTTTTCGGCTTTTTGTCAAGGCGGAAAAAGGACTCGTTTCCTGCGCTTTTTTGTTGAAAATGACATTGGTGCGATTTCGGCTTTGTAGGGGCGCACATTGTGCGCCCGCCGAATTGCCTGAATAAAAACGGTATTGCAACCTCGTGCGGAGATAACTCCGCAGGCAAGTAATCGTGAAACGGAAGCAGGGGACGCCTCTACAACAGAGTTGCATATAGCTGCGAAATCCAAATCAAAGATTTGGTACGCAGCTTATCTTGCAGGGCGTCCCCTCTCGCAAAACAATTCACAGGATTGTTTTGCGATTCACCCCTTGCGAGGCGCCTTCGTTTTGTTTCGCCGTTCTTTAAAAGCTGTGAACGGCGACGAGGGACGCTGTCACTCGACCCTGCAAGCCTTTGAAAAGGCTTGAGCGAAACTTTCGGTTTCGCGCTGTAGTTTATCAGCGGCGGAAGATGTCTCCGCGATTGTTACATTAACGAACATTGACAATTGTCAGAGAATTTTGTGTCAGCACTTGCAATTCTGCGTGAGAAGTGATATAATATAATATTGTGTAAAGATTTTTTGGAAAGAAGTGTTTCACTAT
>CAMHBN010000269.1 GCA_946183385.1 uncultured Ruminococcus sp. | reverse complement strand
CGACCCTGCAAGCCTTTGAAAAGGCTTGAGCGAAACTTTCGGTTTCGCGCGGAAGATAAATAAAAGGCAAGTCCATTGCCGCGATTGTAACAACCGCGAAAACAAACTTGCCTTTTTTTATGTTGTAAGCGAGTTCACGAGCGACAGCGCGAATCGCCCGCGGGGGCTCCCCGCAATGAAAAAACCGCACCACGAGGGTACGGTCTTTTCGGGGAAATTTTACTTTTTTAGAAGAAGGCTTTTTCTCATGAGGCAGAGATCGAAGGTATCTATTCTGCCGTCGCCGTTAAAGTCGGCGTTCTTCCACTCCGCGAGCTTGGCGTCCTTGTCGGCGAGCACCCATTTGCTGAGCGTTACGAGATCTGCGACCTCGAATTTGCCGTCGCCGTTCACATCGCCCTTGACAGCTGCGGGAGCGGTCGTAGTGGTTGTGACTGTTGTGGTTGTTGCTGTAGTCGTCGTTGTAGTGGTAGTAGTTGTTGTTGTTGTAGCTGTCGTTGAGGTCGATATCTGACGCGGCGAGAACTCCTTGCCGCCTATCTTGAACAGCTCCTTTTGGAGCTCCTGATCTGTGAGCTTATACGCCTTGCGGTCGTAGTGACCCTTGATAACAGTGCCGTCATCGGTCTCGGAATCGGGAGTAGACCAGAGCACGGGGCAGAGCTGGCGCTCGTAAGCCGCCTTGCAGACCGAGCTGATGAACTTTCTTACGGAAGCGGCTTCCTTGCCCTTGGTGGGACAGCCGTACTCGCCTACGATAACGGGGATACCCTTATCAATGTAGTTGGTCTTCATCATATCCATCCAGCCGTTGAGTTCCTTGTAGTCGTCGTCGGTACCCCACGTGCTGCGAGCCTTAGCCCATGATTCGTCCTTGTCCTCGAGGATACAGAAGCCTGCGGGCGTGTAATAGTGGACGGATACCGCCATTCTGTTAGCGGGGTCCTTCGGCATTTTGAAGAGAGCGTCGCAGGTGCGGTCGAATCCCGTATTATATCCCGATATCAGCAGATGACGCTTGGCGTTGTTTCCGCCCGAGGCTCTGACGACGTCTACGAACTTCTGGTTTATCTCATTACAGAGCGCGTAGGACTCGGCCTTGCCCTCTGTACCGCCCCACGGGTTCCACATCGACTCCCAGCCGAGCTCCTCGTTCTGGGATTCGAACATGAGGTAGTCGTCGTAGTCCTTGAAGCTTTCGGCTATCTGCTCCCACATATGCGAGTAGCGCTTCATGCTCTCGTCCTTGTCGTCGGGGAACTTGTTCACCCAGCCGCCGTCCCAGTGGATGTTGATAATGCAGTACATACCGCTTTCGAGGGTCCAGTCAACGACCTCGTGTACACGAGCGTCGAACTCGGGGTTGATGTTGTACTTGCCGTCGTGCTCCATCATATTGGACCACGCCACGGGTATACGCAGAACTCCGAAGCCCTCCTTAGCCATACCCTCTATCATTTCCTTGGTGACAACGGGGCTGCCCCACGCTGTCTCGTAATTCTGCGGCTTACCGTCGCTCCACTTGGCTATCCAGTCCTCGCCGTACCAGTCGGGGCAGGCGTCGAAGGTATTGCCGAGGTTGATGCCGATGCCCATATCCCTTACGAGCTCCATAGTGGTGATATCGCGCATAGTACCGGCTGCGTGAGTCGGAGCGGGAGCGGTGTACATAACATTTGAAAGCAGCATGAAAGCTGCGGTTGCCGACGAAACGATTTTATTTATCTTCATAAAAGATCATTCCTCCTTGTATCGTATAAACTTCACGTACTTTTTTACTATACGTATTATACAATACAAGGAGGAATGGTATCAACCCATAAAGTTTTATTTCAGTGGACGAAATATGCACTCAGCCTTTTATGAGGTTCCTGTAGCGGAGAGCGGGCATTCCCGCGCTCGCGGTGAACTGCCGCTGGACGTATTTATAGTCCACGTAGCCGCATTTTTCTGAGATGTCGTTTATTCCGAGCGAGGTGGTCGCGAGGTAGAATTTGGCTTTTGCGATGCGTGCGTTGATGCAGTCCTGATGGAATGCGACGCCGAAGCAGCTCTTGTAGTTGCGGCGGAAGAAGTCGATGCGGTCGGTGTAGATGTTCTCGCTGTCAGGCTCGAAGGTCGCCTCGGTGGAGGAGTAGATACGGTCGCGCACAGCGAGCATATCCGCGTAGTTTCTGTTCTTGCGCAGCAGCGCGAGCCTGCGGTGCTCCTGCTTGATGAGCTCGGAGCTCTGACTGAGGAGCTCATCGAAGCCGATGTCCTCGCAGGGGAGCGTGCAGCACGCGAAGGAGGTCGTTCCCGCGTACTCGATATAGGTCTTTTCCTGTAAGAGCACAGCGGTCAGCAGGTCGGATATGACCTCGGGCTCGGCGTGGCTCTGAACGAGGCACACGAAGGTATCATCGCCCAGATAGCCCGATATGTCGTGGTTCCCGCAGAAGCGGGCTATAGCCTTGGATACGCCGAGAATGGCATCTGTCTTGCGGCGTATCTCGTCGTCGTCGAGCCTGTGCGGGAACAGGTCTATTCGGAGCGTGACGAAGTAGAGCTTCTTGTTGTCATGGACGAGAACCGCCTGAAATGCACGCCGCAGACCCTTTTTGTTGTTCATTCCCGTGAGCGTATCCCTGTACTCGGACACGTTCTGACAGCTTATCAGGTAGCGGATATCGTTTTTCAGTCTCAGGAACTCCAGACCGATGGAGACTGATTTCAGCCAGTGCCTGTACACGTCCTCATAGCTTGAGGCGGAGGAGTAGAGCAGCGCCATATAGCCGAACAGCTTCTGTCCCGAGAAGAGCGGGTTGAGGTAGCATACAGCCGCGTCGTGGTCGCGCTCGAAGAAGCCGCGGATATCGAAGTGGTCCATCTCGAAAGGCTCTCCGTTGCCGAGCACGCTCACCGAGCGCATTATCTCGGACTTGTCGGAGTCGGCTTCGTTCCAGTCGGAGTAGAGGCAGAGGTAGATATTCTCCTTGTCGCGTATCATCCACTGGTGCTCGCTGATTATGTGTATGAACTCGTCCATATCGCGGCACAGGGTGAGCCTGTGCTCCATAGTACTGAACAGGCTGAGGTCGGTGTAATTCTTGCGGCGCTCTGCGTTTTTGAGCTCGGCGAGCGACTGCGCTGTATCGTGCGGGCAGGGACAGCTCCCGCCGAATACGAAATGAGCGCGCGGCGACACGAATTCGGGCGGAGTCCTGCCTTCAAGAACTGCTTGCAGAC
>CAMHBN010000268.1 GCA_946183385.1 uncultured Ruminococcus sp. | reverse complement strand
CGGGCGCGAGGATAACGACTTCCTCAAGCACGGTACACCTCAAAAACGCCTGCATACCGATATTCTCCACGGAGGCTGGAATAGTCACCGCCTTCAAGCCCGAACAGCCCTTGAAGGCGTTGTATCCTATGCTTGTCACCGTATCGGGAATGGTCAGCGAGGTCATCTTCGAGCAGCTTTCGGCTGCCTGCTCGCATATTGCCATGACCGTCGAAGGGATAGCAACATTTCCCGCCGTCTGGTAATACACCTTCACAAGCAGACCGTTTACAACTACAAACGGAGTATCGGCGGTAAGCTGAGAGCTGAGCCACGGCGTGCCCGAAAACGCGAGCGCTCCGATATAGGTCACGGACGAAGGTATCGTGACGTCGCTCAGCTTCTTGCACTGCACGAACGAGCTCGAACCGATATTCGTCACACCTTCGGGAATTACAATGGACGCAAGCTCGTCGCAGCCCGCAAACGCATACGAGCCTATCGTTTTCAGCGTATCGGGGAGCGTAACCGTCGTCAGGCTGTCGCAGTCCGAGAGCATATTGATACCGATACTCTCCACGCCCTTTCCGATGACAACGGACGTGATATCGCCCTTCAGGTCGTTCCACGGGCAAGGCTTCGCGTCGGTGTTGGAGTCCATATTTCCCGTACCGCTGACTGTCAGCGTGCCATCGCTGAACGTCCATGTCAGCGACTTTCCGCACGTACCCGAGGTCTCGGCGGAATCGGCAGTCATAATCGTTTCGGGGACGACAGCCCCGTATATATCGGCACCCGCGCAGAACAGCGTCAGCGCAAGTGCCGCGGCTATTGCTTTTTTCACATTTATCAGCTCCTTGCTGTTATTATAACATCACCGCAATAATTAGTCAAGCGAAGCCGAAAAAGCAAAAATAATGCAAGATTTTGCGCTTTTGCTTGCAATACTATGTGATATATGATATAATTAATTTGTATTTTTGTTTTTACAGGAGAAACAGCTATGAACAACACATATTACGCTAAACAGATAAACGATGTAGTTGCCGAGGTCAAGAAAGCCGTTATCGGCAAGGACCCTATCATAATCAAGACCCTGCTCGCTATACTCTGCAAGGGTCATATCCTCATCGAGGATATCCCCGGCGTCGGCAAGACAACCCTCGCCCTCGCCTTCTCGAAGGCTCTCTCCCTCGAGCACAACCGTATGCAGTTCACGCCCGACGTGCTCCCTTCCGATGTTACGGGCTTCAACGTATACAACAAGGTCAAGAACTCCTTCGAGTTCCGCCCCGGCGTTGCCTTCTGCAACCTCTTCCTCGCGGACGAGATAAACCGTACCTCCAGCAAGACGCAGTCCGCTCTGCTCGAGCTCATGGAGGAGAAGAGCATTACCGTTGACGGCAATACATACAAGCTCCCCGAGCCCTACACCGTTATCGCGACGCAGAACCCGATAGGCTCGGCAGGTACGCACAACCTCCCCGACTCACAGCTCGACCGCTTCATGATAAAGCTGAGCATGGGCTATCCCGACTTCGGCGGCGAGGTCGCTATCCTCAAATCCAAGTTCAACTCGAACCCGCTTGAGGACGTAAAAGAAGTCGCAAACGCGCGTATGATAATGGAGCTGCAGGAGTACATCTCCAACATCTACGTTGACGACAGGATATATGAGTACATCGTACAGCTCTCCGCCGCAACGAGAAATCACCCGATGATAAAGCTCGGCGTCAGCCCGAGAGGTACGCTCGCCCTCATGCAGATAAGCAAGGGCATTGCCGCCGCTATGGGACGCGACTACGTTATCCCCGACGACATCGTATATATCTGCGGCGACGTTTTCGAGCACCGTATAATCCTCAACTCGAAGGCAAAGCTCTCCGAGGTGTCTGCCGCGAGCGTTATCGCGGATATCCTCAAGAAAGTGCCCTCCCCCGCGATATCCGAAAAGCAGGTCTGAGCCATGCTTCTGATGAAGATATTCTTCGCCGTGCTCATCATTATCTGCGCGGTATTCTATGTGATGTACCTGTGGGACTTCGCACTCGTACTGCTCGTCGTGGTGTGTGCGATACCTGTTCTGATGTTCATAACCATGTTCATCACCAAGAAACTCGTAAAAGTCGATATGTCGGTGAACAGCGGTACTGCTGTGAAGCGCGAGGACTTCCCCGTATTCCTGCGCATCAACAACAGGAGCATTTTCCCCATCGGCAAGGCGGAGGCCCATATCGAATACTACAACGTGTTCAACAACGAGATAAATACCTTCGAGCTCCACACGCCCGTTCAGCCGCTCAACGAGCAGAGCGTGACGTTCCAGCTGAGCTCGCAGTTCTGCGGCATAATCAATATCAAATGCGCCTATATCTACCTCTATGACCCGCTGAAGATATTCAAGTTCAAGACGGGCATGAACCTCACCGTTGAGGTCGCCGTAATGCCTGAGGGTCACGAGATAGGCGGCGAGGTCAGCTACCTCGACCGCATGAACGAGGAGAGCAATGTCTTCTCCGAGCACAAGCCCGGCGACGACCCGTCAGAGGTGTTTGACCTCCGCGGCTATCACCCCGGCGACAAGCTCAACCGCATCCACTGGAAGCTGAGCTCCAAGAAGGACTAGTTCATCGTCAAGGACTACAGCCTGCCCGTGGACACTCCGTGCACGCTCTTCATCAACCTCAAGAACTACGAGAAGAACGACCAGCGCTTCGCTCTGCCTGTATACGATACGCTCGTGGAGACGCTCGTATCTGTGTCGCAGTTCATGCTTGAAAACGAGCGCCTGCATTCCATCGTATTCTACAACGGCAAGGCTAACGGATTCGTCGAGCGCAATATCGCCGACTCCGACGACCTCGCGGGAGCTGTGCAGGAGCTGATACTCTCAGTCACGGACAACCTCTTCTGCGAGCCTCCCGAGCTCTATTTCGCCGAGCACAGCGGCTTGTCGCTGTCGTCCTTTACGTTTATCACCGCGCTCCCCGATACGCCGATACTCGAATACATCGACGACAATATCGACGCGGATATACTCAATGCGCTCGTGGTGGTCACCTCCCTTGAGGAAGCCGCCAAGTCGCTGACAAGCTATCCCAACCTCAACAACATCCCCGTCAAGCCGGGGCTCGTCACGGTTCCGTCGCTCGATGACGGCTCGCTCCACGACACTCCGCTCGTCATCCAGGACACCGGCAGGCCCAACCCCGGCACGTGGCACGACACGCCACCGAACTTCAACTGCTTCC
>CAMHBN010000267.1 GCA_946183385.1 uncultured Ruminococcus sp. | reverse complement strand
GTCGATAACGACTGTGGGGTGCTTGAGCTTGATAGCCTTGTCAGCTGTGTAAGAGGGATCATCGAAGTTGAAGATGACCGTCTGACCCTTATTGAGGTGGATTATCGTCTTGTCAACGTCGCGAAGATAAGGAAGGAGCGGGTCTGCGTCGATGTAGATATCAGCGCCCTCGGGGAAGCCCGTGCCGTCGATATATACGTAATCGTCGATAACTATAGGCTTGATGGTCTGAGGATGGCTCTTGAGCTCCTCGGAAACAGCCTTCATGTTATCGATCATCGGCTGGATGACATTGTTTGTTATGTCAGCTGAAGACTCTTCAAATACTGCAAGTCCCGTACCGTTGGTGCCGACGCTCTTGGCGCCTGCGCCTGCGTCCGAAACGTGTACCTTAGGTGCGCTTGCATCGCCCCATGCATCAATGAAGAATGTACCGGGCTTGTTGGTGCCGTCCTTTATGTCTGCGGGAAGAACGACCTTGCCGTCCTTGAGGTCGGGCAGCGTAACTTCCTTGATAACGGGGTTGGTATGATCGGGATCCCAGTCCTCATAGGTCTCTCTTTCTTCCTTGCCGAATTCAAAGTAATTCGCAATGTAGAAGTGTCCTGCGAAGGGACCTGCGAGGTCGGGAGCCATAGCACTTGCAGTGTGCTGGAAATAATTTGCAGCGAAGTTTGTCTCTGCGTGACCGTTCTGGTTGTATCTGTCAGCAACGATACCGAAGTATACCGCATTGCCGAGAACAGACTTGTAATTCAGCTCGGTCTCGAAGTCTGCGAACTTCTTTGTGAATGTAGCCTGAAGCTTATCGGGAGATGTGGCCTTCGTCATTTCCTTCTCAGTGAGAACGAACGAAGAGAGATTCTCGCCCGATGCGATAACTGCGCAGTTGGATCTGCCGATCGCATCTCCTACTGTGAGCTTGCCTTTTTCAACGTCATGCTTGGCCTTGAGAACTTCAAACTTGATGCTCTTCTCAATGCCCTTATAGCGCTCTAAGGGGAGCTCGTTGTTGTTCTTGTCGAGCCAGTGCTGCTCGTCGAATGTCTGAGGTGTGATGACAACCTTGTCCTCGTTGTTGACGCTTATCGGAGCGAGGAAGTAAGACGGATCGTCCGACTGATGCTCAACTGTAACGAAAACGTAGTAGTTCTCCTCTTCCTTGACAGTAGCCGCTCTGTCAAAATCTAACTCGATGTTGAGCTGCTTGAGCTGATCCTTGTACAGATTTACTGTTGTGGAGAAATTTCCTCTTTCAGTAGCGAATATGTACGAGGGAATCGTATCAACTGCCTTATCGGTGTTGACACAGTCAGCGTAGGTCTTGAGCTCTGTTGTGCTGTCAAGAGTACGATAGAGGCGGCAGCCGACTCTGTGCTTTGACTTGTCGAGCTTTATCTTCTCGCCGTCAGTCGAGGAGCCGTCCTCACCGAACGGTATGAACTCGCTGAAGGTCATAGCCTCCGAATAGTACGAACCCTGATTTGCGGCATCGGGAGTTACCTTCTTGATAGCCCAGCCCTTGAGATCCTTGCGGTTCTTGATAGCGTCATCGTTTTCGGCTATGTATGATACCATGTAGTAGTTATAGCCGGTCTTGTCGATGTAGCTTCTGTTGCCGTCAACGTCATAGATGTTGAGGTCTACAACGTAGGCGTTCTTCACAGCCTTTACGGAAACGGTGTCGTTGCCGTAAGAGCCTCCGTCGTCAGTGGTAGAAGTGCGGACATTGAGCCCTGTGCTCGGAACTACCGTATAGTCTCCTATCGAATCTGCCACAACGCAGTTCTTGAGAGCAGTAGCGTCTTCGAGCGAAAGCTCTCCGCTTCCTGTGTTTCTGAGGAGTATGCCGTCGAGCCGCTCGGTCTCAGCCTTCACGGTCACAGGCATAGTCATCATGCCGAAATTCACATTTTCGGTTTTTGACGGACAGAGCGAAGCGTCCAGCTTTGCAGACGTCCATTTCGGACCGTCTCCTATCTCGATAAGCTGATACGCGTCACGGCTCTCACCGTCAGCGTACTTGTAAGCTGCGCCGCCAAACATATTGGCAGTGCCGTCCTTTCCCACCGCATGGACGAGGAGATAGTACTGATTGTCCGCGATGTCAACGGCAGAAGGACTGCCCGTTTCGTCCTCGAAGCTGATCTGCGCATAGAGCTCGTCAGCTGTCTTGTAAGGACTTTCCATCATCGGAGGATTAGTCTTCTTCAGTGCGCTCCCCTGATCCAGTGAGAAAACAGTTCTGGCGCTGTTGATGTCAGCGGTTTCGCCGGCCATAGATGTCGGTGCAACGTTCGGGAAGATCATCACAGCAGTGAGGGCTGCCGTAACGCCGCTTATCAAACGTTTGCCCAATGATTTTCTCATGGTGTAATCCCATCCTTTCCATATCATATTTCTAAAAACTCGCTTTCGTCAACCATATTTGTACATACACGTTGACATAGAATGCCAATTTTTGATACTACTATTATAACATACTGTACACAGGATTTCAAGTATTAACAAAAGACTACATTCAAGAAAATCCAATTCAAAAATTGTTAACTTTGCACAAAGAGTTCGCATGACCACCTAAGCTACAATTTGACGGGATTTTTCGCACTTTCGACCTTTCAGGCGGTCCAAGATAAAAATATTTAACTCCGCCGTTCTGTCAGCATTTGAATATATGCATATTATTTGACACGTATATAAATTCTTTATAGCTCCTGTTAAAAAAAATCTCAATCCAATATGCCCCTATCCTGCATGTTTTCACGGCTCTCGCCGCGTATTCGCTTTCCGGTTGTCGGGTGTGCCGCAACCTGCTGCTGCCCACATTGCGCACTATCCGCCCTCATCCGTCAACTTTTCGGGCAGTTCAGTCGCCTTAATAGTGTTTGTCAATTTTGACATATACAAAAATTCTCTTGGCATAATAACAACACGTAGTCGTACGGTTATTATCAATAATTTGTATTAACAGTTTCTTTCAATTTATTACATTTACAGCATTTCGTTTCAACAACAGACCAGCTCTCGAATAATGACCGCCAGCCATTATTCACATTCTACATAAAATCATTGACATTGGTGAGCCTTTATGTTAAACTTAATGTATACTAATTCGCCCAAGGAGGTATCACTTATGGACAAGAAAGCTATGTACAAAATAAGCTACGGACTTTTCGTCGTTACTTCCCGGCTCTCAGGCAGGGATAACGGCTGTATCACCAACACTCTCATGCAGGTCA
>CAMHBN010000266.1 GCA_946183385.1 uncultured Ruminococcus sp. | reverse complement strand
CAGAGGCGCTGCCTCTGGACTCCGCAAGGGCTCTGCCCTTGACCCGCTGGGGCGCCGCCCCAGACCCTGTCGGGGGACATAGCCCCCCGAACCCCCGGCTTCGTTGCCGCTCGCTTTGCTCGCTCGCTCTGTACAAAGAGCGTAGTCTGCTTTCGGCGGGTGGCAAACGTGGGAGAGAAACCAACAACAAGCAAGCTACACAAAAGTGATAGACCGAATTTGTGAGTTTATACAAAGTTTCAAAAAAGTTCGTCTTTTTTGCCCCCGAAAGTCACTTATATGTGATATCATGTATTTATGGTATCATTTAGATTCGCTATGAAACGCGGCGGGGATACCCCGCCTGCAAGGAGGTCTTTTTATGAAGAAAATCATTTCAACTATTGCCGCTGCAGCTCTGCTCGGGACGCTCTGTGCCTGCGAGGACAAGCCCGCTCGGAGCGAACCCGTCGGGGACGTGACTGCTCCCGCTGCGACCGAGGCTCCCACCGAGCCCGCCTACCTCGAGCTCACCGAGGAGGACTTTGCTCCCGTGGATATGGTGCAGGAGATAACCGACGGCACGCCGTCTGCGGTACATTGCACCGAGCTCGAAGGAGTTGACTTCGGGGAGAGGCTGTCGCCGTGCAAGGCTCCCGATGAGTGCGAGAAGTATTCGCCGCGGATATCTACTTTCAAAGACCCCGAATTTCAGGAGCAGTACGACAGGGAGCGTCAGGCAAAGCTCGAAACGCCGTTTAAAGGGCGGACTGACACCGTTGTCCGCCTCGACGGGAAGCTCTATTTCTCCGTCAATTTCGACGACCTGTGCTCGCGCCACGATTCGTCGGTGTTCCGCTATGACACAGCCGCGAAGGAGACGACCGAGCTCGTCCGCCGCGAAGGGCTCGAATACAACGGCAGCTTTGCGAGCTTATGTGCCGTTCACGGAAGGCTGTTCTTCACGGAAAGTGCGAAGTCGGAAACTCCGCATACGACTATATGCGAGATAGACCCCGAAAGCGGCGATGTCACGGAGCTCCTCTCGCTCGATACCAACGTTTACAGTTTACGCGAATCCGAGGACGGTATGCTGATAACCTGCTATGACGGCGGAGACGCAAGCGCTTACTACAAGGAATACATCTTTGAGACAAAGGAACTGCGGGATTACAAGAAAACAGGAGGTTCGATTTATGATACTGTTCTCTGCGACGGCGTTCCCGCGGAGGTCACGGGCGGCTTGGTTGACGGCAAATACGAGCCCGTGACCGTGAAAACCCAGTATTACACCATTTCGACCGACATCACCAGCTACGCGGGCATTTTCCTGTGGCGGGACAAGGTCTGCATTGCCACGGAGGACAATTTTAACGGAAGCTGGCTCTACACCTACGATATCGCGAACCGCGAGCGCCTGAAAATGAAGTTCGACGGCTTCATAAGCGGGCTTATCAAAACGAAGGACGCGCTTGCGTGTATTTCGCACAACGTCGGCAATGATACCTACACAGTATTGTATTACATAGAGCCCACGCTCGGGACTGCTTTCCGTGTCGGCAAGGAGGAGGGCATGGTCATGGCGGTCGGCGGCGATGACGCGTATGTCCTCACGTTCAGACCCGTAACCGAGGACGGGACGTTATCAAACTGGTCGAGCGGAGACGGTATCGGCTATAATGGATACGGCTCCGTCTTCTACAGCACCTCAGAACCCACTGTGCCCGATAAGCTCTACACGTTCGGGGAGTGATACATTCTGTAGGGGCGGCGTCCCTGCATTTTGTTGCCGCAAGGTTGTTCGGATATTTGCGGGCGGATGATATCCGCCCCTACAATAATTACGCATTAAGAAAGCCGCCTAAAAAGGCGGCTTTTGCTTATTCTACGGATATTATGTAATAATACACGGGCTGTCCGCCGTTTACAAGCATTACCTCTATCTTGTCGCTCAGCTTCGACTGTATCATCTGCTGGAGCTGCTCTGCGTTCTCCTCCGTTACGTCCGAGCCGTATATCAGCGTCACGTAGCTCGCTCCGCTCTTGCACAGCTTTTTCGTCAGCTTCACCGTAGCCTTGTTGATGTCCTTCTCCGTGAATGCGAGCTTGCCGTTATCAAGCGCGAGTATCTCGCCCTCCTTGATAGCGTGTCCCTCGAATTCGGAATCGCGTGCGGCGTAGGTGACAAGTCCTGTCTGCACCTTCTCGAACGCCTTCGTCATATTTATCCTGTTCTCGGCAAGTCCCACGCTCTCGTCGAACGCCATCATCGCCGATATTCCCTGCGGTATCGTCCTCGTCTGGAGCACACACACGCTCTTGTCCGTGAGCTTCACAGCCTGCTCCGCCGCCATGATGATGTTCTTGTTGTTCGGCAGCACGAACACCGTCTTCGCGGGAGTTGCAAGTATCGCGCGGAGAATGTCGTCCGTGGACGGGTTCATCGTCTGTCCGCCGCGTACCACGAAATCAGCGCCGAGGTCGGTGAACAGCGTCTCTATGCCGTGTCCTGCCGCCACCGCGACAAAGCCGAACTCCTTCTCGGGTACTGCGGGTGCAAAGCCTGCTTCGAGCTGCTCTGCCTCCTTGACCTTGTTCCTGTGCTGGATACGCATATTCTCTATCTTGGGCTTCGGGTCGTTGATGAAGCAGCCGAACTCCAGTGCCTTCTGTATAGCCTTGCCGGGGTTGTCGGTATGTACGTGTACCTTGATTATCTTCTCGTCGTCAACCACAACTACGCAGTCGCCGATAGTCTCGAGGTAAGCCCTCAGCATGAACGGGTCGGGGCAGTTCTCGTTCTTTTCGAGCATATACTCCGTGCAGTATGTGAAGGTGATGTCGTCGTCGTACCGGCTGACTGCCGTCTTGAACGCCTCTATCGAGTTCTCCTCGACCTGCGGTACTTCCTCGGGAACTGCTATGCTGCCGCCGTTGAATACCTCGTACATCGCCTTGATGATGATAGTGAAGCCCATACCGCCTGCGTCAACAACGCCCGCCTTCTTCAGCTGCGGGAGCATTTCCGTCGTCTTGGCAAGTGTAGCCTCTGCCTCTGCGCAGACGTCCGACCAGAAGATGATGTCGCTGCTGTTCGAGAGTGCGCTCTCCTTTGCCTTTTCGGCTGCGCATCTCGATACCGTCAGTATCGTGCCCTCGACAGGCTTCATTACAGCCTTGTATGCCGCCTTCACGCCGAGCTCGAGAGCCCTTGCGAAGTCCTCGCAGCCTGCCTCGCTGAGACCTGCCAGTCCCTTCGATATGC
>CAMHBN010000265.1 GCA_946183385.1 uncultured Ruminococcus sp. | reverse complement strand
CCTCGGTGTCCTCAGTATACAGCGGTGAAGCGTTCAGAACAGCAATTATGGTATTGAGGTCGGTCATTTTTGCGGTCGCGAGGGAAGTGCAGTTCTCTGATTCCGATGTAAGCTCTGACGTAACCGCCGTGTCCTCGGCAGAAGCAGAAAGCAGCTGTGCAGGCTGAGCAAAGAGGCATAGGCTCATAAGAGCGGCACTAAGTGCCAAAACCGGTTTTTTCATAATATTTCTCCTTTATAATTATTGCAATAATGCAATATTGATTATAACATAAACATTTAAAATAGACAAGCATTTAACAAAATTGTAATACTTTTGTTTCGTTTCAGACATATCATCAGCAGTCAATAATGTCAAAAAAATTTTATACACCATTGACATAATTGAATAAATGTAGTAAAATTAAATTTTATATATTTAACTTCTGAGATTTAGAGGTGCAAAGGAGTGGTTATCAATGCAGGAACCGCTGGAACGTAAGAAGGGACTTCGCAGAAGCATACTCATCGTAGACGATGACTATATCGCAAGAGAGATACTCGGAAAAATGCTCAGGGAACAGTACGAGGTAAGCTATGCCGAAAACGGCGCGTTAGCCCTCGATATCATCAGGCGGGACAAGCTCAAGCTCTCACTTGTGATACTTGACCTATATATGCCCGAAATGGACGGCTACAGCCTGCTGAAGCTGCTCCGTGCGGACAGCGAGCTGAGTCGCATCCCCGTCATAGTGCTGACCTCGGAACAAGGTGCGGAGGTCGAGAGCCTGAAGAACGGTGCCGCAGATTTCATTGCAAAGCCGTTTGATATGCCAGAGGTCATCTGTGCGAGAGTCAGTCATTCCATAGAACTCGCCGAGGACAGCATTATTATTCATGAGACGGAGCGCGACGAGCTGACGGGCCTATTCCATAAGGAATTTTTCTTCCAGTACGGCAAGCGCCTCGACGAGCTGAACAGCAATATGCTTATGGACGCGATAGTTGCTGATATAAACCGCTTTCATGTCGTAAATGAGCTTTACGGGAGAAGCTACGGCAATACGGTGCTGAAAACCATCGCTGACAGTATCCACGAGCTCGTCAGCAGCACGGGCGGACTCGCCTGTCGCCGCGACAACGACCAATTCTGCATATATCTCCCGCACAGTGATGAGCTCAGGGACAAGCTCCCGCAGTATATCGCCATGATAGACGAGCGTATCAACGACAGCAACATCAGCCTGCGGTTCGGCGTGTATTCCGATGACGGCAGCGAAAAGTGCATGGAGAACCGCTTCGACTGCGCACATCATGCCTGCCAGAAGCTGAGGGGCAGCTATGTTTCGGGCTTTGAATTCTATAATGATGAGCAGCACAGCAGGGAACTGTATGACGAGAGACTCATCAATGATATGGACAAGGCTCTGTCCGAAAGGCAGTTCAAGGTCTTTTATCAGCCTAAGTATTCGATTCAGGGAGATAAGCCGCACCTTTCCAGTGCGGAGGCTCTTATCCGCTGGTTCCACCCCGAATTCGGCATGGTAAGCCCCGGACAGTTCATCTCGCTGTTTGAGGACAACGGTCTGATACAGAAGCTCGACCGCTTCGTATGGAACGAGGCTGCCGCTCAGATAAAGCAGTGGAAGGAAAAGTACGGCATAGACCTGCCTGTCTCCGTAAATGTGTCGCGAGTTGATGTTTTCAATTCTCACCTTGTCGAGATACTGGAGGACATCACTGAGATAAATGGTCTGGATAATACAAAGCTCCTGCTGGAGATAACAGAATCCGCCTATACCGACAATTCCACGCAGATAATAGAGACGGTCAATACACTCCGTGAACGCGGCTTCAAAATAGAGATGGACGATTTCGGCAGCGGCTACTCATCGCTGAATATGCTGACCTCTCTGCCGATAGACGCATTGAAGCTTGACATGAAATTTATCAGAGGTATATGCGAAAACGTAAAGACAGAGCGACTTGTCGGTATCATGATAGAAATTGCAAGGCTTCTTGAAGTCCCCGTTATTGCGGAGGGCGTTGAAAAAAAGGAACAGATGGAGCTGCTTAAAAAGCTCGGCTGCGACATAATACAGGGCTACTATTTCTCGAAGCCGCTTCCGCCCGAGGAGTTCGGTGCACTGATAGAAAAAGAACCGGAGGAGAAAAACTATGCTTACAATTGAGAAAATGAAAGAGTACGGTGCAGACGTTGACGAGGGACTTGCTCGCTGCATGAATATGGAGGATTTTTACATCAAGCTGGTTGAAAAGGTGCTTGCCGATAACAGGCTTCCGCTCCTTGAAGAGCAGATTGGCGGCGGCAAGCTCGAAGAGGCGTTCGAGACGGCTCATGCACTGAAAGGAATGTACGCGAATCTGTCACTCACTCCGCTGACAAAGCCTGTCAGTGAAATAACGGAGCTCCTCCGCAGCAGGACGGACACCGATTACTCGGCTCTTTTAGCTGAGGCAAAGACGCAGTTCGACAGACTGTGCAGCATTTGCGACTACATAATACCGAAAAGGAGGACTGATGCTGCGTGTTTGGCAAGCATTTTGAACTGAATGAACAGACTATGCATATCGTTGAAGAAATAGGCAGGCATATGCCCGGCGGATTCTTCATCTATAAGTACAGCGGAAACGAGGAACTGCTATATGCGAACGCCGCTGCAATGAGGATATACGGCTGCGACAATCTCGAAGAATTCAAGGAGCTGACGGGCTATACCTTCAAGGGAATGCTCCACCCTGACGACTACGAAGCGACCGAAAAGTCAATTTCCGACCAGATAAATTCGAGCGACGAGAATTTCGATTATGTCGAATACCGTATCATAAGAAAGGACGGCTCTGTCCGCTGGGTGGACGACTACGGTCATTATACTGATACAGAGGCTTACGGCGGAATCTTCTACGTGTTTATCTCGGATATCACCGAAAAGGTCATTGAGGAAAAGGCTCAGCGCGACCAGCGCGATAAGATGATAACTGCGCTTGCGTCTGATTACAGGAGTGTATTTCATGTCGATCTGGATACAGATATCGCCGTCTGCTACCGTGCCGACCCGACAGACAAGGAGCAGCCGAGTGAGGGCGAGCCGTTCCGTTATTTCGATTGCTTCAAACAATATGCTAATGATGCGGTGGACGAGAGCTACCGCGAAGGCTTTATCAATTTTATAAAGCCCGAGAATATCCGCAAGGCGCTGTCGGAAAAGGTAATCATCGCATACCGCTATCTTGTCCACAGAGCTGGCATTGA
>CAMHBN010000264.1 GCA_946183385.1 uncultured Ruminococcus sp. | reverse complement strand
GTCAGAGGCGGCTCGAACTGGTCGGGCTTCTATGCGCTTGACATCTACAATGACGAAGTTCGCGACTACCTGCACGACGTCTTCGACACAATTATCAACGTGTGGGGATTCAGGCTCCTCAAGCTTGATTTCCTCTATGCGGCGTGCATAGTCCCCCGCCGCGACAAGACCCGCGGACAGATAATGGCTGACGCTATGGACTTCCTCCGCGAGTGCGCGGGAGACGCTTTCATTCTCGCGTGCGGAGTACCGCTCGCCTCGGCATTCGGCAGAGCCGACTACTGCCGCATCGGCTGCGACGTCTCCCTTGACTGGGACGACAGACCGTATATGCGTCTTGCTCACCGCGAGCGTATCAGCACAAAAACGACCATACTCGACACCGTTTTCCGGCGCCAGCTCAACGGACGCGCATTCCTCAGCGACCCTGACGTCTTCCTGCTCAGGAGCGAGGGCAGCACTATGACGATACCGCAGAAGATGGCACTCGGCGAGGTCAATGCCGCAGCGGGAAGCGTGCTGTTCACCTCGGACGATATGGCGTTCTACGGCGACAACGAGATGCGCATACTCGGCGGTATAATGCGTATGCGCGGTGCAGAGGTGCTCTCCGCCGCACTGGACGAAGGCGAGCTTGTCGTTACGTATCAGCTCGGCGAGAAGGTCATCACAAGGACGTACAAACTATGACATTGTAGGGACGACCTACAGCCTGCATATAGCATTGCCAGCCAAATCAAAGATTTGGGGCACTGCTTAATTGGTCGTCCGCAAATAAACGAATCAATTGACGTCTTTGTAATGCGGACGCGCAATGCGCGTCCCTACAAATGAAACCGTTAATTTGGCAATATGTTGGCGGGCGCACACTGTGCGCCCCTACAAATTCTTTTTTCGGGCAGATAATATCCGCCCCTACATTTTTCTGTCAACTCAACCTACAGTTGAAAAATATAAAGATACAATCGCTTGAAATCAACTTTGCGATGTGTTATAATACAATCAAAGGATGAACATTGGAGTTAAATTGTAAACGTTTACGCAAATCACCCACAATTTCACAAAAGGGAGGACGCTCTCAAAATGAAGTTGAACTTTAACAAAAACCTTGTCAGATACAGGAAAAGGGCAGGTCTCACACAACAGCAGCTTGCACAGAAGCTTTCGATCACACCGCAGGCTGTCTCGAAGTGGGAGAAGGGCAGCTACCCCGACTGCGAGCTTCTGCCGAAGCTGTCGCAGATACTGGACGTCTCACTCGACGTTCTGTTCGGGCTGAAGGACGAGGACGGAAAGATAAGCCTTAATACAGCCGTTATCGAGGAGGTAGGCAAGCTCGACGAGGAGGAGAAGGGCAAGCGCGCAATGGAGCTGATATACACGCTCCTGTGCGCATTCAGGACGGGACCGAGTCCCGAGCACGCAAGTCTCCCCGAGAGCTTCATCCGCGAGACTTATGCACAGGTACGCACGGACAACGCGCTCGCCATCGCGCGTCTGAACCCCGATATGCAGTACGTATGCTTCATGCGGATACCCGAGGACGGCATAAACAGCTATTTTTCCATAGAACCGCGTCTGCTCGAGCTGTTCTCGCTGCTGTCGGACGAAAACGCGATGAAGGTCATATCCTACGCCGAAACTCTGAGCAGGAACAATATCCTGACAAAGGAGTGCATCTCAAAGGAGCTCGATATGCCGCATGAGACGGTGTCTGTCATAGTAGACCGCTGTGAAAAGCTCGGCATAATGTGGCAGCTGACCGCCAACACGGGCGGCGAGACCTTCCCGATATACGGCTATGTGCACAACGTCCCTCTCGTTGGCATACTGACGCTCGCGAAGTCGCTCGTCAACTACATATCCTTCCCCGATCCCGATATCGACACATGGACAAGAGCGCCTTTCAGACATAACACACAGGACACGGAAGAATAGAGCTCAGAGCTGGGCGCCCCCGCGGGCAGTTCACGCGGACACCCGTAAACTCGTTTACTGAAATGGACGGCGAGTTTATCCCCGCGATTGTTACCCGCCGAAAGCAGACTTCGCCTTTTGTAAAGAGTGAGCGAGCTTGCGAGCGGCAACGTAGCCGGGTTCAAAGGGACTGTGTACCTTTGCAGGGTCCGGGACAGAGTCCCGGCGGATTCCTAAGGCAGAGCCTTAGGCGGGTCAAGGGCAAAGCCCTTGAAATAAAAAATGGAGGAAAGAAACATGATAAAGAAAAGCTTAGCCGCTGTGCTTGCAGGTCTCTGCACAGTCACATCAGCATCGGCACTGCCTGTAGCGACAGGCTCTGCCGAGGACGCATACGCAATGAACGTGACAGTAAAGCTCGACGGCACCAAGAAAGAGATAAGCCCTTACATCTTCGGCGTGAACGAGTACGCCAATTCCAGCAACCTAAAGACCCTCAAGGTAAACAACGTCCGTCAGGGCGGAAACCGCTTCAGCGGCTACAACTGGGAGACCAACTACTCCAGCGCGGGCGAGGACTGGATAAACAGCAACGACGACCACTACGGCAAGCCCTCGAACGGTCCCGCAAATGCGGCGACCACCTTCTCCAAGACCTGCGAGAAGTACAATATCCCCTACAAGATGACAACTCTCCAGATGTGCGGATATGCCGCCGCTGACATGAAGGGCACTGTCAAGGAGGACGAGGTCGCTCCGTCGGCTCGCTGGAACAAGGTAGAGTTCCGCAAGGACGGCGAGCTCTCGCTCGAGCCCGACCTCACCGACGATACCGTATACATGGACGAGTACGTCAACTACCTCGTAAAGACCTTCGGCGACGCTTCCACAAAGACGGGCTTTCAGGGCTACTCGCTCGACAACGAGCCCGCTCTCTGGAACGACACTCACCCGAGAATGCACCCCGAGGAGGTAACGAACAACGAGCTCGTTTCCAAGTCGATAGAGCTGGCAAAGGTAGTCAAGGAGCTCGACCCCAAGGCTGAAGTATTCGGGCCCGCATTCTGGGGAATGCTCCCCTGCATACAGGCAGGCGAGAGCGGTCAGGGCTTCACAGACCCCGAGTGGCAGGCAGTCAAGGGCGACTATGACTGGTACCTCGACTACTACCTCAAGCAGATGGCTGACGCCGAGAAGGAGTGCGGCACACGCCTGCTCGACGTGATCGACGTGCACTACTACTCTCAGGGACTCAACAGCGACGACGACATCCTTCAGGCGGCAAGAAGCCTCTACGACGACAGCTACGTCGAGAACAGCTGGCTCCAGCCGTGGGCGGG
>CAMHBN010000263.1 GCA_946183385.1 uncultured Ruminococcus sp. | reverse complement strand
AGCGCAGGATGCACTCATCTGACGCAGTACAGCTCGACGGGGACGCCGAATGTCACTACTACTGGAAAGACGGCGTGCTCTACTTCTCGGAGAGGGGCTCGTCTGAGGCGGTGAAAAAGTTCGATTCGCCGAACAAAGCGGAGCGTTATGTGAAAAGCCAGTATAAAAAGAAATAACAGCACGACGAATGGAGAATTAATATGGATATTTCCGAATACAACCTGCTCACCGAGGAAAATGCCTCGATCCCGAAGTATGCGCCGAACCCCGCACACCGCCTGAATCGCGTGTACTACACCGACAAGGACGAGGTCATCATCGTCGGGATTGCGGACAACAACTTCATATTCTGGCTCTCGGTCACGGGGCGCGAAGACAGGAAAACGAATATGAAGATATTCGACCACATCACCAGTATCGAGCCGACGATCTTCGGAAGCTTCAGCAAGGTCATCGACAAGACGAAATATTCGTATGAGAAGGCGAAGGGCTTCTACTATGCGGACTTCACTCACGGCGGCTGGATCCCCGAGCACTACCGCGAGATAAAGGAGCTCTGCAAGGCTCGCGAGGCAGGAGGCAGATACCTTCAGTTTATGAGGAATTACCTCAATTTCCTGCAATCCTCGGGTCCCGACAACGTCAAGAACTATGAGAGCAAGGCGGCTGTAATAGAGCTGATAAAGAGGGAGCGCTATCTGCTCCTGTCCGACAGCAGCGCCGTCAGGAAGCTCTACAGGGAGCTCGAAAAGTGCGGCTCTAACCTGTACAACCGATATATGGACGATATACACTGACAATACAATACTATATGAAATGGAGGAAACGCTATGTTATTCAATTTTCAGCTCAGCACCCCGAAGGAGGGACTCGTTGACATCACCGCCGAGGTCACGGAGGCTATCTCCGAGAGCGGTGTAAACGAGGGCATCTGCGTGGTGTTCTGTCCGCACACGACAGCGGCTATCACGATAAACGAGAACGCCGACCCCGACGTCAAGACCGACTTCATCGCGGGCTTTGACCGCTCCTTCCCCGAGCGTGCCGCTTTCAAACACGCGGAGGGCAACTCCGACGCGCATATCAAGTCCTCGGCTGTGGGCGCGAGCGAGACCATCATCGTCACCGCGGGACGTCCGCTCCTCGGAACATGGCAGGGCGTGTACTTCTGCGAGTTCGACGGTCCGCGCAACAGAAAATTCTACGTAAAGGTGATAGGTGACTGGAAATGACGGACGAAGTAAAAAAGCTCGCCGAGATAGTGGCGATATCGGACAGGATAGTATTTTTCGGAGGCGCGGGCGTCTCCACGGAGAGCGGCATCCCCGACTTCCGCAGCGTTGACGGGCTCTACAGCCAGCAGTGGGACTACCCGCCCGAGACTATACTCAGCCACACCTTCTTCGAGAAGAAGACGGAGGAGTTCTACCGCTTCTACCGTGCGAAGATGAACTGCCTCAGCGCAAAGCCGAACCCCGCCCACCTCAAGCTTGCGGAGCTGGAGGAGAAGGGTAACCTCTACGCCATCGTTACGCAGAACATTGACGGTCTGCACCAGATAGCGGGAAGCAAACGCGTGTACGAGCTCCACGGCAGCATACACCGCAACAACTGCATGAAGTGCGGCAAGTTCTACGGACCTGAGGCTATATTCGAGGGTGAGGGCGTGCCGAAGTGCGAGTGCGGCGGCGTCATCAAGCCCGACGTCGTGCTGTACGAGGAGGGGCTCGACACCGCTGTCGTTGACGGAGCGATAGCGGCGATAAGCTCGTGCGACACTCTCATCATCGGCGGAACGTCGCTGAACGTCTATCCTGCGGCGGGACTTATCCGCTATTTCAGGGGCAATTCGCTGGTCATCATCAACAAGTCGCCCACGCAGTACGACAGCAACGCCGACCTGCTGATATGCGAGAACATCGGTGAGGTCTTCTCTCAGATATAAGATTAAACTATTGATGATTTAATTAACGGATAAAGCTGCTCTTGTGTACAATGTACATGAGGACGGCTTTTTTGTTGTCCGTATCCACGAAAATTGTGACGGATATGAAAATTTTTCTGAAAATGATTGATTATCAGATTAAAAACAGTTATAATTAAAGTACAAATTAATCTTTTTCGGAGGGATAATTAAGATGAACAGGAGTTTTTTCAGAAAGGCAAGCGCGGTCGCTATGAGCGCGGCTATGGCTGTGAACGGTGCGGTTTTTGGCTCTGCATCGGGCTTTACGACGGTTGCCGCAGGTGACACGTTCGAGTTCGAGGACGCCAAGATATCTGGCGACGTAACAGTCGAGACGGGCGCAAGTGCGAGCGGCGGCAAATTCCTCAAGATGACCGAGTCGGGCACCATCGAGCTCACGGTCAAGGTCGCTTCGGCAGGCGCTTACGACCTCACCTTCTACGTGAGCGGCATAGGCGGCTCCAAGCAGCAGAACCTCGCTGTCAACGGCGCGAGCGTAGGCGTGCTCGCGATACCGGAGGGTACAGCATTCGAGGCGGTTAAGGTGCCGGGCGTTACGATGAAGGCGGGCGATAACGTCGTAACCATCACGAAATCATGGGGCTGGTCGAACTTCGATAAGCTTGAGGTAGCGGCATTCGAGTACCCCGAGATAAAGGCGACGCAGACCACTCCCTGCGACAGCTCCGCGACCAAGGAGACGCAGAGCCTCATGGCTTACCTCGCAAGCGTTTACGGCAAGAACATCATCTCGGGTCAGCAGGAGATATACAGCGGCGGACCTCACGGGCTCGAGTACGAGTTCGACTACCTCAAGGAGACCACGGGTCACTATCCAGCTATCCGCGGCTTTGACTACGGCAATTTCTGCTGTCCCGCTTACGGCAGCGACGACGGCTCGACCGAGCGCATTATCAGCTGGGTCAAGGAGAAGAACGGCATAGCTACGGCTTCCTTCCACATCAACGTCCCCAACAAGATGGACAGCTACAAGATAGGCGACCGCATTGACTGGTCGCAGACCTCATACAGTGCAAAGGACAACGACTTCTCGCCCAAGAAGGCTTACACCAAGGGCACGAAGGAGTACGACTACTACCGTCAGTCACTGGAGACACTCGCGGCTGAGTTCAAGAAGCTCGAAGCCGAGGGCGTGCCCGTGATATGGCGTCCTCTCCACGAAGCCGAGGGCGGCGGCGGAGAGACGGGCTCATGGTTCTGGTGGGGCAAGGAAGGCTCTGCCGTGTACAAGGAGCTCTGGAAGTACACCTACAAGACGCTGACCGACGACTTCGGCTGCC
>CAMHBN010000262.1 GCA_946183385.1 uncultured Ruminococcus sp. | reverse complement strand
AAGCGATAAAGCAGTGACATTCATCAAAAAACAGAACATTTATTCAAATTTGCTATTGAAATCTTCTGACGAATATAGTATAATTATAAAATAGGTATATTATGTCAACCTGTCGGTTGAACAACTTATCGGAAAAGGTGATATCTCTTGGATAAAAGTATCCTTAACATTCTTGAAGGCAAGAAACATATACACTTCATCGGTATCGGCGGCTCGGGTATGTACCCGCTCGCGCAGATACTCCACGGACAGGGCTACTACCTCACGGGCTCGGACAACAACGAGACCGAGACCCTCGACGCCGTCCGCAATATGGGCATACCCGTATTCATCGGTCAGCGCGCCGAGAACATCGAGGGAGCCGACCTCATCGTGCACACCGCCGCAATAATGGCTGACAACCCCGAGCTCATGGCGGCTAAGGCAAGCGGAGTCCCCGTGCTGGAGAGAGCAGACCTCCTCGGCATAGTGACGAGCTGGTACGAGAACGCGATATGCGTCTCCGGCACGCACGGCAAGACCTCGACCACATCTATGATAACGCAGATACTCGTCACCGCGGGCACAGACATCTCCGCATACATCGGCGGAAAGCTCCCGTGCATAGGCGGAAGCGGCAAATCGGGCACGAGCGATATCCTCGTGTGCGAGTCCTGCGAGTTCGAGGACCACTTCCTCAAATTCTACCCCGATATATCGGTGATACTCAATATCGACGCCGACCACCTCGACTACTTCGGCACGCTCGATAATATCATAAAATCATTCCATAAGTTCAACGAGAACACCTCTAAATGCATAATCATCAACGGCTCGGACGCCAACTCGATGAAGTCGCTCGAGGGCATCACGGGCAAGGAGATAATCACCTTCGGCAGGGACAGCTCCTGCGACTACTACCCCGAAAACGTCAAGCACGAGAACGGTCTGCTCACGACCTACGACGCCATGTACCGCGGCGAAAAGCTCGGCACAATTACGCTCCACGTCGCGGGCATACACAACGTCCTCAACTCGCTCGCCGCAGTCGCCGCCGCAAGATATGTCGGCGCGGACTTTGCCGCGATACAGCAGGGACTTGAAGAATTCCGCGGAGCAAAGCGCCGCTTCGAGAAGCTCGGCTTCGAGAAGGGCATAACCGTAGTCGATGACTACGCTCACCACCCGACAGAGCTCGAAGCTACGCTGAATGCGGCTATGGAGATGAACTTCAGGCACGTATGGGCGGTATTCCAGCCGTTCACATTCAGCCGCACAAAACTCCTGCTCGACGACTTCGCAAGGGTGCTTCAGATACCCGACCACGCCGTCCTCACCGACATAATGGGCAGCCGCGAGAAAAACACCTACGGCATATTCACCCGCCACCTCGCGGAGAAGATACCCGACTGTATCTGGTTCCCGCAGGACGAGGCGGCAGAGTGGACGGACGAGCGCAAATACGCGAATTTCCGGCAGATATGCGACTACGTATGCGAGCACGCACAGGAGGGCGACCTCGTTATCACGCTCGGCTGCGGAGACGCCTACAAGATAGCTAAAATGATACTGAAAAAGCTGGCAGAGGAGGAAAGCTGATGTCGAAGGAAAAGGAACTGGAAGTTTTCAACTTCATCAAGAGCCGCCTGAGCGAGGGAATGTCGCCGTCGGTCCGCGAGATAATGGACGCGGCGGGCTTCAAATCGACGTCCACGGCTCACCGCTACATCAACGCCCTTGTTGACGAGGGTCTCATCGAGAAGTCGGACAGCCTCAACCGCTCGCTCCGGCTGCCGAACTGCTCATCGGCTTCCGTGCCGATAATGGGCACGGTAACGGCGGGTCAGCCGATAACCGCCGTGCAGGACATCACGGGCTACCTCGGATTCGAGGCGCCCGGCTGTGACCCGAACGACCTCTTCGCCCTGAGAGTGCGCGGCGAGAGCATGATAAACGCGGGCATCCTCGACGGCGACATTGTCATCGTCCAGCGCACCGAATACGCCGAGAACGGCGATATCGTGGTCGCGTTCGTGGACGGCGAGGAGGCTACCGTCAAGCGCTTCTACAAGGAGAAGGGATATTACCGTCTCCAGCCCGAAAACGATACGATGGAGCCGATAATCCTCGACGAGTGCGAGGTGCTCGGCAAGGTCATCGGACTTAAACGCTACTATTGACCGCAGGAGGGAAAAAGCTATGAAACTCAGAAAGACCGCAGCTCTTATCACAGCAATATCGTTCATCGCAGCAGCACTTTCCGCGTGCGGACACGACCCGCTCACGGACGACGTGATAGAGAAGCCAGAGCCCGTCACTACTTATGAGCATACGACCGAGGAATACACCGAGCCTCCCACCGAGGAGCCGACAACGGAGCCCGTCACCGAACCGGGCAATACCAAGCTCGGCAATGGCGGAGACACGTTCACAGTGCTCGCGTGGAATCACTATGACGCTCCGATGCTTGTCGCGAACTGGCTCGACATGGACGTCAATGACGTAAAAGATTCCGACGACCTTGAAACTCCCGACGGTGTCGGCGTCAACTTCATATGCCTCGAGATCTCAGGCTACGACGCCTATGACAGATATGACAGTCTGTTCAACAAGGGCGAGGATATCGACGTATATCTCTGCGAGCCCGACTGGGCGCTGAGACTTCTCAACGACGATTCACGCTCCGCTCCTATCGAGGATCTCGGCATTTCCGAGGATGATATATACGATATGTACCCCTACACGCTCGAGCAGTGCAAGAACAGCAGCGGCGTGCTGAAGGCTCTCGCATACAACGCTTCCCCCGGCTGCTTTGCGTATAATGCGGAGCTCGCGAAGCAATACCTCGGAGCTGAAACTCCCGAGGAGATGCAGTCCCTCGTCGGTGACTGGAGCAAGTTCACAGAGACGGCTGCAAACGTCGCTGATAAATCCAAGGGAAAGGTATCCCTCGCAGATTCGCTCGGCGGTATGTGGCAGGCTTACAGAAGCGGCTTCACTTCGCCGCTCGTCATCGGAAACAAGCCCGTCATCAGCGACGAGGTCAGGGACTTCGCTCTTATGGCGAAGAAGCTCTGGGACTGCGGCGGCGTTTCCGCTAACGGACAGTGGACGGACGACTGGTATATGGCAGGTCAGAAGGGAAGCACCATGGGCTACTTCGTACCCGCGTGGGGCTTCGAAAACGGCGGCTTCGGCATCGAGTCAACGAGCGGCGATACGCTCGGTAAATGGGCTCTCTGCGAGGGTCCGCAGGCTTACTGGTGGGGCGGCACACTGCTCGCCGTCAATCC
>CAMHBN010000261.1 GCA_946183385.1 uncultured Ruminococcus sp. | reverse complement strand
CTACGCTCCGCACAAGCACGTCTATTTCGCGAGCCTGCCCGATATGTGGGAGCGCACCATCTCGTGCTCGTCGCTGTCGAAGACCTACTCCATCACGGGCTGGCGGCTGGGCTACGTTATAGCTCCGCCGCACGTCATCGACACCGTGAAGAAGGTGCATGACTTCCTCACAGTTGGCGCTGCTGCACCATTGCAGGAGGCTGCTGTTACGGGACTCCGCTTCGGCGACGATTACTACAAGTGGTTACAGGACAAGTATACCGAAAAGCGAGACCTTTTCCTCCGCGGACTTGACGACATCGGCATACAGCATACCGTTCCGCAGGGAGCATATTACATATTGCTCGACATCTCCGAATTCGGCTACAAGAGCGACCTCGACTTCTGCGAGAAGCTGGCTGAATACGTCGGCGTGGGAGCAGTTCCCGGTTCGAGCTTCTTCAAGGAGCCCGAGAACCGCTATATCCGCTTCCACTACGCGAAGAAGAACGAGACGCTGGATGCGGCTCTCGAACGACTGAACGATATCCGCAAGAAAATGCCAAAGGAATGAAACTTTACAGTTGAGATAAATGAATAGGTATAATAACAGCCGCAGGGAATACCCTGCGGCTGTTTTGTGTGAAATAGGATTACTGGACATTTTCAAAAGAACTTCTATCATATTTTCTTCCTACAGTATGGCGCAACCGCCGCTGCTCGTCCGGATCTTGGAATGCAGTTATCGGTGCCGTCGCAAGCCTGTAAAAGAGGTTTCAGGCGCTCTATCCAATAAAGCTCTGTATCCTTTCTGAGGGCTTTATTGTACAGTGACTTTTCCAGCAGCTCGAAAGTAACTGCATTATCGCCGAGCCCGCATTCAAGCCCGAATAATCCCGGGTAATGGGCAATATCGTACGCATGACAAATCAAGCGGCGCACAGTCTCAGAGGTAGCCGGGCAGTCGTAAAATGGCTCCTTCTGTTTGACTTTTTCTCGTTCCTGTGCTATAATTCCGATGTAGAAGAAATGATGACTTCCGATTAAAACGGGTCAGAGGTATATTATGGATAGAATAGGATTTTCTGTTGTTATTCCCGCTCACAATGAAGAGAAGTATATCGGCAAATGCCTTCGTTCTGTGATAGGCGCATCAAAATACGTAAAGCCCGACAATGTTGAAATCATCGTTGTTGCCAACAGATGCACAGACCGTACCTGCGCGATCGCAGAACACTACGGTGCAGCCGTTCTGAAAAATGACGACAAGTGCATCGCTGCCATCAGGAATACAGGCGTGAAGGCTGCAAAGGGCGAGATCGTGGTTACGATAGATGCGGACAGCCGAATGAGCAGATACGCACTTGCCGAAATAAGAGACAAACTCGGAAGCGGGAAATATATCGGCGGCGGCACGATGCCGAAGTTTGACAGAATGTCATTGGGGATCGCTGTCTCATCTTTGTATGTCTTATGGAACCTGCTGCCTGTTATGATCAAAAACGGCGGATACGTCAGCGGTGCTATGTTCTGGTTCTGCAAGCGTGATTTTGAAGCGATAAACGGATTTGACGAGCAGCTTGTCAGTCTTGAGGATATGGACTTCGCTCTGCGGTTAAAGAAGCGCGGCAGGCGTAAAGGAAAGAAATACGGGACATTGAATCGCTCTTACGTTCTGACCTCTGCACGCAAATTCGATGAATTCGGTGACTGGTACCTGATAAAGGAACGTAAACTGACAAAGCGCATTTTCTCAGGAAAAGACCGTCAGGCTGCGGATAAATTCTACTATGATGTGCGCTGAAACGGAGGCTGTGGTATGAATAAAAAAAGGTTATTAAGCTCGGTCAGTGCGATGGTATTTGCTGTCAGCTCTCTCCCGACAGCAGGTACGGTCTGTGCCGAGGACAAGTCTGCGCTCCTTGATGTCAGCGGAGCCGTTATCCACGACGAAAACTTCGTTCATCTCAGCAAAGGCACCTACCTGCGTGATGTCTCCTATCTGTTTGACGATCAGGACAAAGTCCCCGCATCTCCCGACAATATGAAGGTCTCATCGGAGGTGTGGGAAAAGACCTCCCGCGAAAACTGGACTCCCAACCAGCAGACAGAATACGGACCTGCTTCGTTTTACATGGACCTGGGAGCAAATTACGTCATAACAGCCATTGCATTCCTCGATACAAACGGCACTCCGACATGGACTGTCTCGGACGGCGAGCCGTTCAGCTGGCATGATATTGCCGAGGTGAATATGGATACCTACAACTCGTGGAGAGCTGTCCGCTTCGATGAACCAGAGGCTACACGGTATCTGCATTTCAGCTCCGACTATTGCGACAGCGGCGTAAGTGAGCTTGCAATATACGGCTACAAGTCCTCGGAGCTCACCGCGGAGCAGAAGGCTAAAACTGCTCCTGTGCCGAAGAACGGCGGTGATCCCGACAGCGGAACGGCTTCGGGAAAGCGTGTGGGCTTCAACGCCTTTATTGATGACCCGATGACGGCGATGATGTCGGCCGGGACTATACGCGAATACCATAATCTGAGCTGGCTCCTCGACACCGACTGCAAGGTCAAATTCACGCAGGGCTCATGGGGAGATATGGACAGATACTACTCCTCGCTCCATGACCGCGGAATAAATGTAATACCTTGTTTTCAGGGCGGAAGCACAGCTATTTCGGGCGGAACAAAGGCGAACGAGATACCTGTTCCGAGCGGTGCGGATACTCTCGACCCGAAAAGCTATGCCATACACGCGCAGGCTATGTATCAGGTTGCCGCACGCTACGGAAGCAATAAAGACATCGACCTCAAAACCATCAATATAACTGACGCTCAGGAGGTCAAAACAGGGCTCGGATACCTGACTGCACTTGAAAACTCCAACGAGCCGAACAAGAGCTGGGCAGGCAAGGCTAATTATTTCTCGCCTTATGAGCTGGCGGCAATGTGTTCGGCGGACTATGACGGTCATGAGGGCACTATCCCGAATGCGGGAGTACACACCGCCGACCCCGGTTTCAAGCTTGCGATGGGCGGTCTTGTGGGATATTCCACGATACTGCAATACCTCGACGAAATGAAGCTGTGGTTCGACTACAACCGCAGGGACGGCAAATTTGCAGTCGATATCATCAATGTGCATATCGGTCCCGACAGCGATGATATCGAAAACGGAAGCTATGCCGATACTATCGCGGAGCTCGATGAATGGATAGCTGAAAATGCTCCCGGTACAGAGCTGTGGATATCCGAATTTGAAGTGCCGATGTCGGACTGCGAGACAGAGGGCGT
>CAMHBN010000260.1 GCA_946183385.1 uncultured Ruminococcus sp. | reverse complement strand
AGGGGCTTTAGTGTTCGAGCCCACAGCTTTTTCTGATGATTATCACGACTGATACCCGATAACGAATAATAACAAACGCCCGAACTTTCATCAGGTTCGGGCGTTTTTTGAAGGTTAGAAAAATGTGAAAATGGTTTGGTACTGATATTGGGTAATATATCTGTAAGTGAATATCATTTTGTTGTTGGCGATTCGCTAAGCATATCTGCTTTTGTCATCCCCATCTGCTCCGCCATTAACCGCATCGCATCCTCAATAGTATCTTCCTTATAAGATGTATGATTGTTCTAAAATCACACAGGTCACACAAAAAACGTTTAGAGGACGGACTGCGATATTAAACTAATTAAATATATTTTGCAAAAAGGACTGTTATTTCGTTTATACAATAGTACTATTAGTAAATGCTATTTTTATCATAGAAAAACTCAGTTACAGAATTTGCTATCCAATTACTTCTCTGTACTGCGACGCCGTGCAGCCCGTAGCCTGCTGGAATTGCCTCATCAGGTACTTGCCGTCGGTGTAGCCGCAGCGCTCGGCTATATCGCCAATGGTGAGCGTTGTCATCGTGAGATGATACCGTACAAAGGCGATACGCGCTTTGATACAGTCCTCATGGAGCGTGAAGCCGTAGCAGTTGCGGAAGATAGTTCTTAGGTAGCCCGCGCTGCCGCCGAACATTTCATATAGCTTGTCAGAATCAAATGTGTCCTCGGGGCGCGTATAATAGTGCGTGCGGAGCCTGTTCAGCTTTTTGAAGTGAGGGTCGGTGCGTCGCTGTGAGAGCTGTTTCAGCCTCTCGTTCATACCAAGATTACACTTCTCGCTGACCTGAGCATACTTCATATCGCTACACTTAACCGCAGCACAGACGAACGAATCTATGCCGTATTCCTTGACGTATGCAGTGTGGCGGTAAAGTGTTGCGGAGAGCTGTTCCGTGAGAAGCTCCGCCTCTGCCGTACTGCTGACGAGGCAGACGAAGGTGTCGTCGTTTATCCTGCCGCAGATATTGTTGTTCCCGCAGAACTGTTTTACAGCTTCTGCCGCGTCGAGGACTGCAAATATTTTCTCGCTCGGGTCTGCGCCGTAGGGACGCTCGCCGAACAGGCATATCCTCAGCCCGACAAGGTACATATTGCTTCTGTCGGCTGTCTTGTATGCCTTCTTTATGCCCTTTTCACTGAGCATACCAGTCATAGTGTCGCGCTGTTCGGAGAGGTCCTGACAATGTATAAGGTATTGTATGTCGTTTTTCATGTGCAGGAATTCAAGTCCGTTTGAGATGGATTTGAGCCAGTTGCGGAAGATGTGGTCGAAGGTGTCGGGCTTCTTGAATCTGAGGACGACGAAGCCGAGCTCCCTCTCAGCGAAAAACAGAGGACAGAAATAGTACGGAGCAGCTTCCTCCCTGAAAAGGCAGGAGAAGTCGTTCTTGCGGAATATGAGCGGCTCTTCGTGATAAAGCAGGTTGTAGCTTATCATATTCTCGGAGTTCTCCGCGTCGTCGTACCAGTTTTCGTAAAGGCACATATACAGCTTGTCCACACCGCGTATCATAAACTGGAAATCCCAGCACCGCGCTACGAATTCGTCGATGTTTCGGCACTCCGTCAGCCTGTGCTCGAGCTGGCTGAAAAGGTTGAGGAAGTCGTAGGTAGCCTTGACCTGTACGTCCTTAATCTCGCGCTTGATGTCGGGATTCTTTGCTCCGCACGGACAGGTATCTCCGCAGATGATACGTCCTTTCGGAGGCTTGACGCTCTTGTATCTGCCTGTTGATATCTTCCTTGCGAGCAGTTGTACCGCGTCCTCGCCGAGTGCGCTGCGGTTGCGCTGATAGGTCGTGAGCAGGGGAGTGTGGTTTCTCCGCTCGCGTACATATTCGTATCCGACTACGGACATCTTCTCCGTGATGTCGATATCCTGTTCCATGAATTCGTCAAGAAGTCCGTAAGCCATATAGTCGTTGCAGCAGATAAGAGCCTGAGGATATGGGAGCTCGCCGCTGATGTATCTTTTTGCCTGAGCGTGTCCCGAATTCATCCAGTAATCGCCGAAAAACACCTTGCTGTCATCGTAGGCGATACCATGCTTTTCGAGCGATGTTCTGTAGCCGTTTATACGCTTGTGGGAGACTTCAAGATTTTCATGTCCGGTGAGGATGTGTATGTCAGTGAAGCCGTGAACGTCGATAAGGTGGTCTGTGATATCCTCGATGTCGTTTTCATCGCTCGTGTTGACGTAGTGGAAGGACGGCATTGTGAAGCCTTTCAGAACTGTTCCGACAACGATAGTCGGGACAGATTTTTTTGCCAGTCTGGATATGATGAGCTCCTGCACGTCGGGATTCAGGATAGCCTCGGAGATAAGGATGATACCGTCGAGCTCGTCTGACGAAATGAGGTCGTATATATTGTTTTCAGCCTTCAGTACATCAGCTGTATCGATAGGATTGTATATGTTGGAAATAACAGCTATGTCGATGTTCAATGACTGAGCCGTTCTTATAGCGCCGCTTAGTATTTCTCTCTGTTCGATGTCGGCTGCATTAGCCGCGATAACTCCGAAGATCATACGTCGTTTCATAGTTTCCGCCTCCTTTACTACCATGATTATAACAGCTCGCCGGGCAGAAGTCAAGATAATTCGGTGAATATCTTATATTATGGTGCTTGAAAATCAATATCCACATCATACACCTTATATCCACATATTGAGTTTACACTTTGTTCATAAAATGTTATGATGAAGCTGCAAGTATATAATTCTAAGACAGGAGTTGATAAAAATGAGATCATACAAGCGATATGCAGTCGCTGTGTCTGTTGCTGTTTCCCTCTTGACAGCAATGATACCTCTCACATCATCGGCTGACAATCCGATAGTGCAGACGATGTACACAGCTGACGGCGCTCCCATGGTATACAATGACACACTGTATATGTACACTGGACACGATGAGGGTAATTCGGGCTTTTATTCGATGAACGACTGGCGGTGCTTCTCCACGACCGATATGCAGAACTGGACAGACCTTGGCTCGCCGCTCGCCTACACCGATTTCTCATGGGCAAAGGGAGAGGCGTGGGCGGCTCAGTGCGTGGAGCGCGGTGGCAAGTTCTACTACTATGTAACAGTAACAGCTAAAACAGGCGGTCGCGCTATAGGCGTCGCGGTCGCCGACAAGCCCGAGGGACCTTTCAAGGACGCTATAGGCAAGCCCCTTGTAGGTCCGATGGACGGCATGAAGTGCATAGACCCTACCGTTTTCATT
>CAMHBN010000259.1 GCA_946183385.1 uncultured Ruminococcus sp. | reverse complement strand
ATTACAGCCGCGACAGGATAGTCGAGATATGCGGTGAGGAGGGCATAAACGCCGAAGCTCCCGAATACATCCCCACATATTTCTATGAAAACGAACCCGATGTCAAGCCATATATAATCCAGTTTATCTTCGAGTATAAGGACAGCTCGATGAATCTGACGTACCTGAAAAATCCTGTTGAGCCCGATAAATACAAGGAGTTTTTCTCGTCTGGAGGCAAAGAGGCTTCCGAGAGCGATATCGAGGTCAACGGTCATTCCGCGAAGCTGTTCGAGCAGGAGCTGAACGGCAAGTATTTCGCATTCGTGGCATATGAAAAGGACGGAGTAATGACCGTTTATTCGTTTGAAAATGTCGAGCCCGAGCAGATAAGAGCCATAACCGATTCAATCAGATAACAGGAGGTGTCACTTATGCAAAAGATACTGTCATTATTCACAGCGAGCTTGCTTTTGCTATCGAGCCAAGTCTTTACCGCGAGTGCTGAGGAAAACGAAGTGCGCGAGGATTCCCTTTCCGCTATTGCCGATTCGCTCGGTGCTAAAACAGACCTTCTGAATGTCCCGAACTACTATCACGACGAGGAAAGACCCGTTCCGATAGCAAGCTATGCGGAGTGGCTCGATAAAGGCACAAATGCCGAATGCGGCTTGAATCCGCAGCAAGCTTTCGATAGCGCTGTCAACAAAGGAAATTGTCTCGGGATAACGCTTGTTGAAGTTCTGTGCCACAACGGAGTTTTTGCTCCGTCAGATGTTCAGCAGGGAGCGGAAACGCTGAGCGATGTGGTATACAATGACGACATCAACAAGCTGCTCACAGACTATCAGGCTTTGCAGGTACACACGGAATATGAGTTCTTCGACCACTACCTTATAACCGCACTTACCTACGACGAGCAAGTTGACAGAACATTGGATATCGCGGAGAAGTGTATGGCTGAAAAGCGCTATTTTGCCCTGTTTTTCCAGACGTACAAGATGTTCCACGCAGTTACGGGAATAGGGATAGTTGACGGCTCGTGGCAATTCGGCGACAGCACCTACGACAGGTGTATCCTTACCCATGATTCAAACGGCACGGACAGCGACGGCAATACGGGTTTCAATGAGAAGGGCTGTATCTACGTTGATTCGACGACACGACACATCTATATCCCCGCTTATGATATTGATTCTGACGATGAAATGCTGATAGGCGCGATAGACGACGACACTCTGCTGAACTACAAGGGAGCTCTCTCGCCTTCGCAGAGCATTGATACAGATGTGTCCGATATAAAGAAGGTAACGCTTAATTCTACAAGTCGGATTTCTTACGATATCAGCTTTTTCAAGGACGGGAACTCCCTGCCGCTCGGAGATTATCTGACAGGCTTGAATTCACGTATCTATTATACCAAGGCTGATAAAATCGTTGCAAGGACGTCGAGAACCAAGTCCTCTGATTCCAAGCTGAGCAATTATTTGTCTGTTCAGGATACCAAAGCCAAAAGATTCATCGAAACATATGAACAGCCCTCGGAGGTGACGGTACATGATAATATTTGCAGTATCCGCTCTACCAACGGTGAGAAGCTGAGGTGGCATATCGAGTATTGTCTGAATGACGAGCTTGACAATACGGAGCAGTGCTTATTCGCGATATACGGCAGAGCGTCCGATATCGAAATTGTGCAGGAGAAAAACGGCTTCCTGCTCAGAGGCAGCATAAACGACGAATACGGCGGCTGTACGACTCTCGGACTTAAAACCGACGAAAACGGCAGCAGAGTAGGTGGATTCGGCAATCAGTACGTCTATTACTTCAACTCTGTTCAGAATGTCTTTATCGAATTTGAGAATGACCGCGAGCTCGGGCTGTATATCGACCCCGACGGAGACGGAGAATTCACCGATAAAGTCCGTTCGGGAGACATAAACTGCGACGGTCGCATTGACGCGATTGACGCATCAAAGATTCTCTCCAAGTATTCATGGCTGTCAACACATTATGACCTGTTTTTGGATATGTCTCAGACAACCGATTCTCTCGAATGCACGTTTATGAATTATGACTACAATAGCGACGGAAAAATCGACGCTTCCGATGCGACGGCAGTCCTCGTTGAGTACTCGCGGCTCTCAACTGCACTGTCAGCATAAATTCAAAAGCGGCATCAGGACTTCCCGAATCTACAGTTACAACTCAGATAAGAACGAGTACGACATGGAGATGTACTTCACTATTGGTATGATCGACGACAGCTGGCATATTACCGATTTCACTAAACAACCGGGCAAATGAAAGAAAACTCAATTATTTTTTTGAAAACACTTGACAAACATTTCGCATTGTGGTATAATATTTAAGCAATGCGGATATGGCGGAATTGGCAGACGCGTATGGTTCAGGTCCATATGTTCGCAAGGACATGCAGGTTCAAGTCCTGTTATCCGCACCATACTCGGAATCGCCTGTATATTGGCTCTGTGCCGATATACAGGCGATTTTCTTATATTCAGATTGCAGTTGCATTTCTGTATTTGTGCTCCCAAAAGCATAAAAATCACACGTTTTGCCGTAAAAAACACACGGCAGACACACGAAAAAATAGTTTTTTTAGAGTGTGGATCGTAATATTAGGGTAGCCTGCCATTGAAATCGCATTAGTTCTCATCGGTTCAATTCTGCATTTATTGTCACGAGGAATATTTATGATTATTATTTCATCATAAACATAAGAAACATCTTGTCCTATAAGTGTATTAATTATTGTTTCCTTACATTCCTTAGAGATTTGATCACTTGAACTATTCTTCGAAAAATCTTCTATTGTTATTGGTTTAATTATACCATTTCCACTGGAATTGTCAATAGATGAATTGTAATTTTCAGCCTTCGAATTTGTGCAAGATTCCTCTGCTCGATAGCTCTGCCTCGGACTCCGAGAGCGTCGGCGGTGTGTAGTCGGCGGCGTTCGCGTTCGGGAGCTCCTCCCACGTCTTGGAGCGTGAGCCGTCGGTGTTCTGCTTCCCGTGGAGCACCTGTCCGTCGTAGATGATAGTGCAGTCGCAGTTGTCGTGGCGGCGGTAAACGTCCTCGGATCAGCGCCGTACTCATAAGGCTTCGGGTTCCCTAAACAGTGCGCGCGGGGGATATGCACCTTCGCCGCCGGAAAGAACCGGAGTATACGGTTCCTTTCTGTGCTTGCTATCCTAAGAATTCAAAAAGTATCCGTATTCCCGAAAATCGGTCGTTTTTGACCTGCCTTTATGTCATCATTTTTCTGCTGCAATTACA
>CAMHBN010000258.1 GCA_946183385.1 uncultured Ruminococcus sp. | reverse complement strand
CCTTGTGGTTGCGGTCGCTGATGAAGGTGTCGCTCACCCAGCCGCCGTCGAGCGGCCAGCCGAACTGTCCCGTACCCGTCAGGGGCTGACCGAAGAAGCAGGTGTCGGGGTCATCGGGCATTGCGGAGTAGGTACCGTAGCCGATGACCTCCATAACGGGGTTCTTCGTTATCTCGTTGCTGATTATCTTGCGCGACGCCTCTATGCCGTCGATGTAGGTTATCTCTATCACACTGCGCTTCTCGCCGCGCTCGCCCTTTGTCAGAGTCGCGACCACACCCACGTTGAGCGAGCTCGTCTCGACCTCTATCGTCTCGTAATCGAGGAAGGAAAGCGTATCCGACTCGCGGATATACTGTATCGGAAGGAAGCTCTCGGTCTGTATGACATTTATCATCTGACCATCCTTCAGCGTCGTGCTGACGTCGGGGTTGAGCTCGTTGAACTTCGCGAGCTCCATGCCGTACTTCTGCGCAACGGTAACGACGTTATCGCCCGCCTGCGCGACGTAAACGCGCTGCTTCTCCTTCTGAGCGGTCAGCTGAGCGATGGTATCCTGCTCGGACTTGACGCTGCTGCGGAGGTATATTCCCTTTGTGTACTCTATCTTGTTGACGTAGGAAACATCCCTGACTGTGCCCTTTACGTCATAGTTGAGCAGCCTGTCCTCAAGTGCGGCTTCGACAGCCTTTTTATCGACGACTGCTCCAGCGAAGTTGCCGTCGATGTAGATACCGTAAGCCTCGGTGAGGTCCTCGTCGGAAGCCTCAAGCATCTTGTCGGCAAGCTGTCCTGCCGTTACGAACTTGTCGCTGTCCGAAATAACGCGGAGCGAGAGCTTCGCGGACATATCGAGCGCCTCCTCGTTCTCGGAGTAGGCAACTCTCTGCTTGACGTCGTGTGCAGCGGAATCGAAGTCAGCCTCCGAGGAGATAATGCCTATCTCATGCCCGTTGTACTCGACGGCGATGCCGTATTCCAGTCCCGAGCCGAAGCGCACGACTCCCACGAGGAAGGCTATGCACAGTATCGGGAGCGAATAGTTGAACGCGGTATAGACCACACCGTTCTCGCCGAAGAAGAACGAGCCGATGAACCTCGCGAGGGCGGTGAGGTACTCCTTTTTGCCCTCCTTCTTGGCTTTGCGGACATTGCGCGTGAGCTCGTTCGAGAGCTTGACGCGGCTTCGGAAGGACTCGGTGAGCTCCCTCCACAGCCAGAGTATGCCCCTGCCAGCCGCCTTGATGAGGTCCCAGAGGTCGGCTGCTATGAACTTGACAGTCTTTATCACGGCGAGCAGTATCGCCGCTATGAATTTGAATGTGCAGTGCGCCGCGCGGACAAAAAGCCCTGATGCGCCGTCTGCCGCTCTATGAAAAACGCTCAAAAGCGATACTCCTCTCCAAAGTGTTACTATTCTATTATAGCCTATTTCAGGAAAAATACAACGTATAATTCCCGCGAAACGTGTCGGCGGGCGTGAATTTTGTAGGGCTGCACAAAAATTTCACGGCGTTTAGCTTAATGATTTACCCGCCAAGAGGCAAGAGGCAAGATGCAGGGGACGGCGTCCTCGACGTCCCGCTGTATGGGCTGCCTTCGGCAGTCCGACGAACTGCTCATTAAATCTGCGGACGCGCAATGCGCGTCCCCACAAATGGTGTCAGGTGGTTTGTCGGTATAATTGCGGGCGCACAGTGTGCGCCCCTACAGTCTGAGTTCTTGGCTCTTAGCTCTGAGCTCTGACAGCAAGCGTATATCCTCGGGCAGCTCCGATTCCACCGTCACCGCTTCGCCTGTCAGCGGCAGAGTGAACATCAGCCGCCCGCAGTGCAGAGCCTGCCGTGGGATATCAGACGTGCTCCCACCGTACATATCATCCCCCGCGAGCGGGTGTCCGATGTGCGCGAAATGCACCCGTATCTGATGAGTCCGCCCCGTTTCGAGCCGAATCTCCAGCAGCGAGTACCTGTCGTTGCAGGCTATCCGCCGATAATGCGTGACCGCAGGTCTGCCGTCCTCGCGGACGCAGCGCAGTATCACACTCTCCTGCTCGCGTGCGATGGGAGCGTCTATCGTACCTGCCTCGTCAGTAACACCCTCCACCGCCGCAAAATAGACCTTCTCGCAGCTGCCTTGCAGCAGATTCGCCGCGTGAGCGTCCTTCGCGACAAGGCAAAGTCCCGAGGTGTCCTTGTCGAGGCGGTTCACGGGACGGAACGAGAGCTCGGGGTACAGGTGGGCGAAATAGTTGGCAAGGGCGTCGCCGCGGTGTCCGTGCGACTCGTGCACAGGCATACCCGCGGGCTTGTCGAAGACGACAAGGCTCTCGTTCTCGTAGGCTATCGCCGCATAGAGCGACGGGTTCGGCTCCGCGGCGGCATTTTCGCCCATATCGAGGACGATGATGTCCCCTGCCCTGACCGTATCAATGCTGCGTATCGGCTCGCCGTTGCAGGTGATACCGCCCTCGCGGTGCTTCAGCTTCGCGAGAAGCCGCGCAGATACGCCGTTTCTCCCGCGCAGGAAGGTCTTCAGCGACACGGGCTGCTCCGTATCGACTATGAATCTCAGCTCAGCCACTGTGTCACCCCGCTCGCCGGACGCACCGCACCGCTGAACGTGCGTACTCGTCCTCTTTCGTGAAAATGGAAATGCCCGTCGCGAACGCCGCCGCGAGCTCGGGCAGAAATACCGGCAGCCCGACCACCGACGCTATCGGCAGGGCATACACCGCCGCAAGTGCGAGTGGAAGCCGCTTCCGTCCGCGCATAAAGCTCAGCGACATCACCACGCAGGAAAGTGCGCTCCGCTCGGGAAATTCCGCGAGCAGGAAGGGTACAGCCGTTATGCTGAGTCTCGCCGCGAGCCACAGCATAGCCGATACCGCCGCAAGAGCCGCCGCGTTTGCGGCGGCGAAGAGCTCGCCGCTCCCGCCGCCGTCAGCCAGCAGCGTGCAGGCGTAAGCTCCGAGCAGAGCCGCGGGAACAAGCGCGGCAAAGCACAGGAGCCGTCCCGCCGCGTAAGCCGTGATGCTGCGGCGGAGGAAGCTCCCGTGAAGCAGGAGCTCCGAGGCGGAAACATCTCCCGCACCGTCGGTGACTATGGCTCGGAGCTTAGCCGCCGACGCGCACACGAGCGGAGCTGTCACTCCCCAGCGCAGGAGCGTCAGCAGTGCCGCAAGAATGAGCTGTCCCGCATAGCCGCCCGTGAAGAGCTCTGCGGGGCGCATTGCTCCGAAATATAGGAGCATACTGTAAAACGCCGCCTCGCCCAGCCGAAACAGC
>CAMHBN010000257.1 GCA_946183385.1 uncultured Ruminococcus sp. | reverse complement strand
GTCGCAGACTGCCCAGCTCAACGTAATGCCCTTCACATTTGAATTCACGCTCTGGAAGGGCTTGAATTCGGGCGACGAGTGGAAGCTTTCGGGTGTAACTAATGTTTACGGAGAAGACACTTCATCTGTAAACACTCAGGAACTCGAGCAGCTTTTCCTTGACTATAACAAGCTTGCAAATGCACTGTGCAGTGATAAATACGTCGATGAAAACGACACTGTCTCCTATTGGCTGAATCCTCAGAAGGAGGGAGTATTCAGGAAGTACACAAATCCTGATTATACAACGCCCTCACAGCTCGAAGAAGAGATAAACAGGCTCTTTACCTCTGATTTAATAGAAAAGATTTATCTGCTGGGCGACGATAATTACAAATTGTGGACTGACAGGGATTTCGGTGACACTCCCGAGGGCTATACTTGGATTGATTTGTACGCCGAAAGCACATTGAACACGCCGTTCGGATACTATTTCATCTACTGCAACGGTGAAGTTTACAAAAACCCTTCTGCTAACTTTATGATTCCGTACTACCCGTTTGACGCTTCTTATGAAATAGCAGTAACTGTTATCGACGAGAAAACCGTTAACGTTGGCATAGTCTACGATATTCCCGAGAGCGAATATGTATTCAACGGCGATTCTGTCAGCCCAGCTTGTGTGTTCAGGTGTATCAAGACTGACGAAGGCTGGAAAATCAATAAATTCGGTTCAGTAATGTAAGTGTTGATTTTTCGTAATATCTGTGTTATAATGAACGTATCCTAACAAGGAGGCGTTATTATGATACTTTACTTCACAGGTACGGGAAATACAAAATTCGTCGCCGACTACATAGCCGACCACGTAGGCGATGAGTGTATCGACCTCGGCGACGTGCTCAAATACAAGCGCCCGCTGAGATTCAACTCAGTAAAGCCGTTCGTCTTCTGCGCACCGATATACGCGTGGAGATTCCCCAAGCTGATAGAGAAGGTCATCTCCCGCGCGGAGCTCACGGGCAGCGAGCAGATATACTTCATCGCGACAATGGGCTCGCAGACGGGCGACTTCGAGTACTCGCTCGAAAAGCTCGCCTACGCAAAGGATATGGCATATATGGGCGCGTGCGGAGTACCCATGCCGAACAACTTCATCAACGGCAATGATATCCCCACGACCGAGGAGGCAGAGGCTAAGATAGCGGCTTCTCTCCCGCTGATGAAGACTCTCTCCGACCGCATAATGACGGGCTCGATGATAGAGAAATTCGACGATACGCCCTTTGCGGGACTTGCCTCGGGCACGGTCAACTATATGTTCAACCGCTTCTACGTGAGCAGCAGCAAATTCACCGTCAGCGAGGACTGCGTCAGCTGCGGCAGGTGTGAGAGCGTCTGTCCCGTCAACAACGTAAGGGTCTCGCCCACGGGAGTTCCCCACTTTGACCGCTACTGTATCAACTGCTACTCCTGCGTGAACAGGTGTCCGAAGCAGGCGATAAACATCGGCAAGAAGACAGAAGGACGAAACCGCTATGTCTGTCCCGAGTACATCGACTGGAAAATGAGCGGCAAAATAACGGAATAACACGGAAATGCACTCCTTCGGGAGTGCATTTTTTACATTGTCCTGTATTCATAGTAAATTTGTAGGAAAAATTTTCAAAAAGGTATTGACAAACGCGAAATCACTTGCTATAATATAAGCATACCAAACATATAGGTAATAAATATATAAGGCGGTAGAGTTATGTATATTTTGGATAAGCGATGTTGAGGCGTTCATCCCAGACATCATCATTAAATCTGAATCAAATATTATTATTAAAGGAGAAATATTATGAAAGTTTACAAGAAAATAACCGATCTCATCGGAAACACACCTCTTCTCGAGCTCGAGAACATCGAGAAGGAGCTCGGTCTCGAAGCAAAGCTTCTCGTTAAGCTCGAATACTTCAATCCCGCAGGAAGTGTCAAGGACAGAATTGCCAAGGCTATGATAGACGACGCCGAGGAAAAGGGACTTCTCAAGGCCGGCAGCGTTATCATCGAGCCCACCAGCGGAAACACCGGTATCGGTCTTGCTTCCGTAGCGGCTTCCCGCGGCTACAGACTCATCATCACAATGCCCGAGACCATGAGTATCGAGCGCCGCAACCTCATGAAGGCTTACGGTGCGGAGCTTGTCCTCACAGACGGTGCAAAGGGCATGAAGGGCGCTATCGAGAAGGCAAACGAGCTTGCGTCTGAGATACCTAACAGCTATATCCCGTCGCAGTTCACGAACCCCGCCAACCCCGCTGTACATGAGCGCACAACAGGCGTCGAGATATGGAACGACACAGACGGACAGGTTGACATCTTCGTAGCAGGCGTAGGTACAGGCGGTACTCTCAGCGGTACAGGTGCATACCTCAAGTCGCAGAAGAGCAGCGTCAAGGTAGTTGCAGTTGAGCCCGACAGCTCGCCCGTACTCTCCGAGGGCAAGGCAGGTCCTCACAAGATTCAGGGTATCGGAGCAGGCTTTGTTCCCGAGACTCTCAACACCAGCATCTATGACGAGATAATCCGCGTTGTGAACGAGGACGCTTTCGAGACAGGCAGAAAGATAGTACGCACAGAAGGCGTTCTCGTAGGAATCTCATCCGGAGCTTCACTGTGGGCGGCAATTCAGCTCGCAAAGCGTCCCGAGAACAAGGGCAAGACGATAGTTGCACTTCTCCCCGATACAGGCGAGCGCTACCTCTCGACTCCTATGTTCGACTGATAACACAATAAAAAAACAGCTCCCGAAGACTTTCCTTCGGGAGCTTAACTTTTATATGCAGTAGTCGCCGCCGTTTAGGTTTATCGAGCGGTCGATAATGTCCTGCAGGGAGATGGTGTCGAGGTACTCGGTAACGACCTTGTACAGCCCCTCCCAGATATAGAGAGTGGAGCACTCGTCCTTGCGCAGGCACTCGTTCGGCTCGAATTCGAGACAAGAGACAGGCGCGAGGTTGCCCTCGGTCGAGCGGAGGATATCACCGACAGTGATATCGGCGGGCTGTTTCGCGAGCTGATAGCCGCCGCGGTTGCCGCGGTTGGTGCGGAGTATACCGTCCTTGTTGAGCATGGGGACTATCTGTTCGAGGTATTTCTTCGAGATGTCCTGCCTTTCGGCGATGTCTTTGAGCGAAACGAAGCCCTCGTCGCGGTGCGAGGCGAGGTCGATCAGCATTCGCAGAGCATATCTGCCTTTGGTTGAAATTTTCATATAATTCTCCTTGAAACGTTATAGGCGATAATTCAGTGAATGAAATATACACCTATTATAACAT
>CAMHBN010000256.1 GCA_946183385.1 uncultured Ruminococcus sp. | reverse complement strand
TTCGGCACTGACAGCTTCTTTCAGGATCTCACGCCTGTCAGTTTCGTACATCATTCCCCAGCCGTGAGGATTCTTGTCACTGTGGGAGAAAAACGTCCGCAGATAGTCTGAAATATCAACGCTTTTTGCCGAGGTGAAGCCGAGAAGCTCGCACATCATATCACCGCCTTACCTGTATAATTTAATGCTGTCAGAGCAATTACAGACCTTTTGTCCGCTGATTTTTTCTTTTTCAAAGCCGATTATTTCAAGTGCATTTTTATTGTCACTGAAATGAACCTCCATTTCTTCAAGCACGCTTTCGGCGCGTTCCAGAAGCTCCGCGTAAGGATTCAGCAGAGCCGCGTTTTTATGGTCACTGACTGCCTTTTCCTGTAATACCGGAGTGAGGTCGAAGTCGGACTGTGAGAGCAGATACAGTATCAGCAGATGTGCGAATTCAAGGTCTCTGCTGTCAATGCCGAGAGGTGCGGAGGGGTTGAGGTCGAACATTCTCAGCTCGATGTGGTCAACGCCGTTTGCCGCAAGGTTTTCGAGCGTATTCACGCCCTTCGGCTTCAGACGTATCGGCAGATACAGCTCGCTTGCCGAATACAGCGAGCCTGTAACGATATGTTTTTTGATACTTCCCGTGAACGTCTTTAAGCTCCTGTGGTCGAGGATAGGCAGGAATTTGTTCCAGTAGCCCCGCTTGCTGTTGCGGAGCGAGGAATACTCACCAATGATTATACCGCTTTTGCCGTCCTTGTCAAGCGAGGCATCATAATATGGACTTGCCGCTGTGAGAAGCACAAGCAGATAGCTGTGTACCATGAGCTGCTTGTAAAGACGGAGATAAAGCTCGTCTTTGAAGGTGCGGAAGTCCTCATTCTCCGTATTTAGCTCGCGCAGGTACTCCTCTGCAAACGAAAAATTGAAATGTATACCCGAGAAGAGCATGAGCTTTTTGCCGTATTTCTGCTTGAGCACTTCGCGGTATGCACGCTTTGAGGAGTGGTCGCCTGTGAAGTCGGCTATGGGGATATCGTTCTCGCTGTCGAAGTGCGGCGGATTGCTGTAGAGCCATAAGCTCTCGCCGTTTTCGGCAAGTTTTTTTCTTGTAATGTCATCGAGCACTTTAAGATAGCCGAGAGCCTCTTCGATACTTCCCGCAACAGGAGTTACAAGCTCCACCTGATTCTCGCAGAAGTCGCGTGTGATGTGCTCGTCATTGCCGAACGGGTGAGCAGTACGAGCAAGCCTGCCGTGGCTGTCAATTCGCAGTGTCTCACGTTCTATTCCGAATTTTCCGCTGTAATAATATTCACTCATATCTATCACCTCATATATCTGTTATCCTTACCTGTCTGACGTTTCTTATCCTGCGGAGACGCCGCGAAATAGCCTCGGTATCGGGGTCTCTGCCGAGCTCCACATCCGCGCTGAAATGCGATATCGCGGTCGTACCGTCAGAGGTCACATTAGCTGTATGTGATACGATGTTGCCGCCTACACGGCTCAGTACCTTTGATATCTCGCCGACAAGACCTACCCTGTCGAGCGATATTACTTCAATTTTTTTCATAAGATCTCTCCTCCCTGCGGACATAAAAATAGAGACATTGCCGTCTCCGCTGCATACAGATGTTCTACAGGCAGAAAAAAACTGTCATTCAGCAGGCACGGAGCGGCTTATCAGACACATATTCATTTTACACATACAATCCTGCATAATAAGCACCTCCGTTAATACATACTGAATTACTATGTATATACTATACCACATTATTCTTATAATGTCAATAGGTTATCTATGAATTAAGTGTTGACAAAAGCTTGCAGCCGATATATAATCAACTTATATGAGACTGCAAGCCTGCTGTTCTTCGTCAAATAGCTCGGTTATTGTCGGATGATCGCCGCACACAGGACAAGCCGCGACACGCTTCGGGAGCTTCACCTTGCGCCATTCCATTTTCAGCCCGTCGAATACGAGCATACTCCCCGTGAGGAGCTCGCCCTGTCCCGTTATATATTTCACGGCTTCAAGAGCCTGCATTGCTCCGATAATACCCGCCATAGCCCCGATAACTCCCGCTTCGCGGCAGCTCGGGACAGCGTCCTTCGGCGGCGGAGCTCCGAATATGCAGCGGTAGCACGGGCTCTCATCGGGCACATAGGTCATGAGCTGTCCCTCAAAGCGGAGTATACCCGCGTGACAGAAGGGCTTACGACCGAGAACGCAGGCGTCGTTGATAAGGAACTTCGTCGGGAAGTTGTCAGCTCCATCGATGACGAAATCGTAGTCCTTGATGATGTCGGCGATGTTTTCGCTCGTGATACGGGTCTCGTAGGTGACGACGTCCACATCGGGATTGAGAGCGTTCATTGTCTCCCTTGCGGACTGCACCTTCGTCTTCCCGACATCATTCGTGCTGTGGATTATCTGCCTTTGCAGATTCGAGAGCTCCACTTTATCGCTGTCGGCAATGCCGATAGTGCCAACTCCCGCGGCTGCGAGATACATCGCGGCAGGAGCTCCGAGCCCGCCCGCGCCTATGATGAGCACCTTTGCGTCAAGGAGCTTTTTCTGCCCCCTCACGCCTATCTCTTTGAGCGTGATATGTCTTGAATAGCGCGCGAGCTGTTCGTCTGTAAGTGCCATATCTGACCTCCTGAAAGGAAAAATGTAATGAAAACTATAGAAGCGGCAGAAATAGCCGCACTTGATACTAACGCGGTAACTCTGCTCGATATACGCAGCAAGGAAGAATTTGAACGCAACGGGTTCAGCGCTTCTGTGAATGTGCCCTTTGACGAGATATCAACGGAACTTTCAAAGCTCCCGAAGGATAAGCCCGTATACGTCCTGTGCAGAACGGGCGACCTCAGTGCGGAGGTCGCGGAAATACTCGAAGACAGGGACTACGACGCGTACAACATCGAGGGTGGATATGCCGCATATATCGCCCGCCTTGCAAGTGCGGATATGTGAACTGCACATTCAAGTATAGCATTCTCGGCGGCTGATTTCAAGCGGCGGAGATATAGGATTTTTCTATTGAACCCAATGACTTTTTTGCATTGGACAAACGGCATTTTCGGTGCTATAATAAAGGCATACCAAGGAAAGGAGCTGTACAAATGGTGACAAGTAAGGAATCCATACAGCACATTTTCCGCTCCGTGCTCATTTGTACAGAGCGTATGTGGAAGACTGAACGATGTTGATAGGATAGCCGTTCAGAAGTACCTCCGTAAATGTGCCGTAAAGAAACTTTGAAGGGAATGGTCGCGCTGGTAAAGAGTTCCATAAGCTTTTTCAG
>CAMHBN010000255.1 GCA_946183385.1 uncultured Ruminococcus sp. | reverse complement strand
ACAAATACGGGGTAAAGCTCGAAACAGCTGCTGCTATCGGAATTTCGGCAATGATGCACGGTTATCTTGCTTTCGACAGCAGCGATAAGCAGCTCGTTCCGTTCAGGACGTGGCGAAACACCATGACCGAGGAAGCTGCCGAGCGCCTCACCGATGCATTCGACTTCAATATCCCTCAGCGCTGGAGCGTGGCTCACCTGTATCAGGCGGTACTCAACAAAGAGCCGCATATCCCGAATCTGTCGTTTATGACTACGCTTGCGGGATATGTTCACTATCTGCTCACGGGCGAGAAGGTCATCGGTGCGGGCGACGCTTCGGGTATCTTCCCGATAGACCCCAAGACCTGCGATTACGACAGGTCGATGATGTCAAGATTTGATACTCTTGCATCAGGAACAGAGCTCAAAAAGAGCCTGTCCGACCTTCTGCCGAAGATAGTTCAGGCAGGCGAGTGCGCAGGTACTCTCACTGAGGAGGGAGCAAAGCTCCTTGACCCGACGGGCACATTCAGAGCGGGAGTTCCGTTCTGTCCGCCTGAGGGAGACGCTCAGACAGGTATGGCCGCAACTAACAGCATTACCCCCAAAACAGGCAATGTATCCGCGGGTACGTCCATATTCTCGATGATAGTTCTCGAGGATAAGCTCTCAGCCGTTCACCGCGAGATCGACATCGTCACCACTCCTTGCGGTGCTCCTGTGGCTATGGTGCACTGCAACAGCTGCACCTCCGACCTCGACGCATGGTTTGGTATGTTCGGCGGCTTCCTCAAAGAAGCCGGAGTTGATATGCCCAAAGGCAAGCTCTACGATATGCTGTATTCTCTCGCCGCTGAGGGCGCTCCCGACTGCGACGGTATCATATCCTACAACTACTATGCAGGCGAGCCTGTAACGGGTGTCCGCGACGGCAAGCCCCTCCTCATGAGAAGTCCCGACTCAGTGCTGAATATCCGCAATCTTGCGCGCTCTCTCGTGTATTCGTGCGTTGCCGCTCTTAAAGCGGGCATGGATATACTCACCGAGGAAGAGCACGTAAAGCTTGAGCGTATCTACGCTCACGGCGGATTCTTCAAGACTCCCGTACCGAGTCAGAACTTCCTCGCTGCAGCTCTCGGAGCGGACGTAACCCTCATGCAGACGGCAGGCGAGGGCGGCGCTTGGGGAATTGCTCTCCTTGCGGCGTATATGGCTGACAAGAACAGCGGCGAATCCCTTGAGGCTTACCTCAGAGACAGAGTATTTGCCGATATGAAGGGCAGCACAGTTTCTCCCAAGCAGGAGGACGTTGACGGTCTCAACGCTTATATGAAAAAATACATTTCGGGACTCCCGGCTGTCAGAGCGTCAGTTTCCGAATAACGAAAGGAAAGATTATAGATGAAATTCTGGTTTGTAACAGGCTCCCAGTTCCTGTACGGTGAGGAAACTCTCAGACAGGTCGAGGAGGACTCCAAGAAGATAGTTGCCGCTCTGAAGCTTCCTTTCCCTGTTGAGTATAAGCTCACAGTCAAGAAGACTGAAGAGATAACCAAGATAGTCAAGGAAGCGAACTATGACGATGAGTGCGCAGGCGTTATCACATTCTGCCACACATTCTCGCCTTCAAAGATGTGGATAAACGGTCTGGCTATGCTCCAGAAGCCGTGGCTCCACTTCCATACACAGTTCAATGACAATATCCCCAACGAGGCTATTGATATGGACTATATGAACCTCCACCAGTCTGCTCACGGCGACCGCGAGCACGGCTTCATCGGCGCACGTCTGCGTATGCCGAGAGCTGTTGTGGCAGGTCACTGGGCTGACCCCGAAGTTCAGGGCAAGATAGCTGACTGGATGCGTGCGGCTGTTGGTTCGCTGTTCAGCAAGAACCTGAAGATCGTTCGTTTCGGCGATAATATGCGCGAGGTAGCTGTTACCGAGGGCGATAAGGTAGAGGCTCAGATCAAGCTTGGCTGGTCTGTCAACACATTTGCTGTAGGCGACCTTGTTAAGCTGATGGACGCTGTTACCGACGATGAGATCGACGCTCTGATGAAGGAGTACGCCGAGCTCTACGACTTCGACAAGGCTGACGAGGAGACTATCCGCTATCAGTCTCGCGAGGAAATTGCTATCGAGAAGATTCTCGTCCGCGAGGGTGCAAAGGCTTTCTCAAATACATTTGAGGATCTCTACGGCATGAAGCAGCTTCCCGGTCTTGCTACACAGCACCTCATGCACAAAGGCTACGGCTTCGGTGCTGAGGGCGACTGGAAGACCGCGGGTATGACTGCTATAGTCAAGGCTATGTATCCCGACGGAAATACCTCTTTCATGGAGGACTACAACTACGACTACAAGCAGCAGGTCATCCTCGGCTCGCATATGCTTGAGGTCTGCCCGTCTATTGCGGCTGAAAGACCGAGAATAGAAGTCCACCCGCTCGGTATCGGCGGAAAGGAAGCTCCCGCTCGTATAGTTTTCGAGGGCAAGGCAGGCTCTGCTAAGGTGCTCTCCCTCATCGACATCGGCGGCAGACTTCGTCTTATCGCTCAGGACGTAGAGTGCGTGAAGCCATTCCAGACAATGCCCAATCTTCCCGTTGCAAGAACAATGTGGAAGCCCGCTCCCTCATTCCTCGAGGGTCTGGAGTGCTGGATAATCGCCGGAGGAGCTCACCATACTGTGCTCTCCTACGATATCACCGACGAGACTGTACGCGATTTTGCACGCATTATGGGTATTGAGCTCGTTGTTATCGACAAGAATACAACAAAGTATCAGCTCGAACGCGATATGATGCTGGGAGACATTATCTATGGACGTTAAGGAGCTGAAAGAACGCGTACTAAAGGCAAATCTGCTTCTTCCCAAGTACGGACTTGTAACATTTACGTGGGGCAACGTAAGCGAATACGACCGCGAGTCGGGACTTATCGCCATCAAGCCCAGCGGCGTTGAATACGACACTATGACAGCTGACGACATTGTTGTCCTCACTCTCGACGGCGAAAAGGTCGAGGGCAGGCTGTCTCCGTCGAGCGACACGCCAACACATCTTGAAATATACAGAAATTTTGAAGGCGTCTGCGGTGTTGTTCACACTCACAGCAGATATGCAACTTCATTCGCACAGGCTTGCATGGGCATTCCACCGCTCGGGACCACTCACGGTGACTACTTCTACGGCGAGATACCGTGTACTCGTGAGATGACCGACGAGGAAGTCAACGGTGAATACGAGCTTGAAACGGGCAAGGTCATCGTTGAATGCTGTGCTGAGTACAACGATATCCCTGCGGTACTTGTCGCTAATCACGGACCTTT
>CAMHBN010000254.1 GCA_946183385.1 uncultured Ruminococcus sp. | reverse complement strand
TCGAATTCTAGATATTTATTTTATGTTTTTTATCCGCTTCATTTAATTATTCTCTATATTATTAAAGTAAATTTCATACAATTATGATGTTACAAAGTTCATCGCTTATTAAATAACAGCTAAATGCGCTAATATCCGTCGTCTATTATTTGTATATCTTTATCCTGATTCTTGAAGGAAAGTTTAACATGTTTTAGAAGCAGAAAAGGGCAATGCCTTCCATCACGGAATACATTGCCCTTTCTTTATATTTTGATGCAGTGACTATCTCATTTATATATCAAAATTAAGATGTTATGATTCGGTTGGTTTTGCGTTCTTTAATGGGTTCATTTTTTCATCTTAATTTCATAAACGAAGCGATTTGTATTGATCTAAACCACTCTTCAAACTTAGCTGTTGTAAATACAATGGATTATCGTAATATCGCCTTTTTGACTCACCATGCCATACAGAGAGTAGGCAATTTTCTGATATGTTTTTCATGTTCATCGAATACGGACTTATTGCTTGATTTGACAGTGGGTGTACTTATAAGTGCTTCACGGAAGTGAACCGTGATACACCACTCATAATACTATACAGAAAAAACTTGCATTTTGTAAAAAGAAATGGTATAATATGAAATATCTATAACTCATTACCATATGCGTAAATAAACATACACTGCCACCGCCCTGAAAGGAGGAGCACACAATGAAAAGAACTTTAGCATTTATCCTCTCACTGTCCATGCTGACAGCACTGACAGCCTGCTCAGACAACTCTTCTGACGACGAAAATTCAACAGAAATAATAACCGACGCGAACGGAAATGAATACGATTACAGGTATCAGATGTACGCTTCTATGTCTCCCGAGGAGATAGTCGCTGAGATGACCCTTGAGCAGAAGGCTGCTCAGATGGTACAGCCTGCCGTTTACAACGTCAGTGAAAAAGACATGAAGAAGAACGACTACGGCAGTATCCTCTCGACTACGGAATGCATCGGCGCTGCTGAATGGCGAGAGACCGTTGACGGCTTCCAGAAGGCTGCAATAAAGTCAAAATCAGGCATACCCTACATCTACGGACAGGACGACGTCCACGGTGTCAACTACTGCAAGAATCCTGTTATCTTCCCGCACAATATCGGACAGGGAGCCGCTAACGACGAGGAGCTTGCCTATCAGGTAGGACTTATCACCGCTGACGAGGCTAAGCTGTGCCATATGCTCTGGAATTTCTCGCCCTGCGTTGCTCAGTCGGTTGACCCTCGCTGGGGAAGAACATATGAATCCTACGGTTCCGACCTTGAAACCATTACAAAGCTCAGCACCGCCTACACAAAGGGACTCATCGACGGCGGACTTGTTGCCTGCACCAAACACTTCTTCGCAGACGGCAATGTAGTATACGGCACAGGCGAGCAGAGTGATATCAGTATGCTCATCGACCGCGGCGATGCTCAGCTCTCGGATTCTGAGATAGATGCGCTTATGAAGGTATATCAGGCTCAGATAGACGCAGGTGTCCAGACTATCATGATAAGCCATTCTTCACTCAACGGCGTAAAGATGCACGAAAACGCCGAGTACATCATGAAGCTCAAAAACGAAATGGGCTTCGAGGGATTCATCGTCAGCGACTGGGGTGCAGTCGGAAACACTTCCGCTCCGTCCTACGCAGAGCAGGTCATAAACAGCGTCAACGCAGGCATAGATATGCTCATGGAGACAGACAGCTTTGACGAGGCACAGGGTATCATCATGGACGCCGTTGACAGCGGTGATATCGCCGAGGAACGTGTCAACGACGCTGTGACGCGCATAATCAAGGTCAAGAAGGATGCGGGACTTTTCGACGACCCGCTTTGTGAGAATATCACTACCAAACAATCTGACACAGGCTCGCCCGAATACAGAGCCGTTGCCGAGCATTTGGTAGAGGAAAGCCTCGTGCTTCTCAAAAACAAGAATAAAGTGCTCCCGTTCAAGGAGGGCACAAAGATATACGTTACTGGTCCTGCCGCTGACAACGGACAGGCGCAGTGCGGCGGCTGGACTATGTTGTGGAACGGTGCTCCGACTGAGGACGTCCCCGGAGTAACCACGATTTTGGAGGCATTTGAGAAATATGCTGATGATTACGGTATCGAGGTCATAACCGATAACAAAAAGGCATCAGATGCAGATGCGGTACTCCTCTGCGTAGGCGAGCAGGCTTATGCCGAGTGGAACGGCGATACAGAGGACCTCGGGCTTTGCGGCTCATTGGGACTTGAGGGAAATGCCAAAGCCATTAAAGAAGCAAAGGAGCTCGGCAAGCCTACAGTTACCTGCATCGTTGCGGGCAGGAACGTTATCCTCGACGAAAAAAACTACACAGATTGGGACAGCGTCGTTATGTGCTATCTCCCGGGCTCAGAGGGCAAGGGCATCTCGGATGTGCTTTGCGGCTGTGCTGATTTCACGGGAAAACTGCCGTCCGACTGGTACGGCTCGCTTGAACAGATAGGCACAGACAAATGCTTCCTCAAGCGCGGTCACGGTGAGAGCTACGGTGCAGGCTTCAAGCCCCGCAGGGAGCCCGAATCACAGACTGACTGACGAGACTAATTGGTAATCAAGCAAAAAATCGCGGACGGAACTGCAATGTCAGGCACAAACCACTCATTCAGAGTATTCGTGCCTGACGATAGATTTCCGTCCGCGAAAGCTGTTTCGGACTATTATTGGTCTGATACGCTGTTTACATTAATCCCGACGGGTCATGGGGGATTCCAACTCGCCCCTTCGACGAACATCTAATCAGATTTATGAGCTGGGAAGATCAGCAGAGGGTAAGAATGTTCTTTCCACAGCATCAGTGTTATCATAGGCGCCAGGAAGTAAGTGGTAAACAGTTTACTGAGAACCCATATCTCTTCTTGAACAACCGCTGTGAGATAAACCTTACTATTGAATCTGAGGCTAAGCGCGATAATGTAATCGCGGTTTTAGGCAGACTCAGACGCATGGCTGAAGCTGAGAAAGCTTATAATACTAAGCTCGGCATTGCATCCATGGCACAGATAAATCAGCTTGGCGTTCCGGCTAATGTTACAGCTGATAACACCACTACCTTGAATGTGACAATCAAGGGAAACGATGGCAGCGAGCAGACCATACACGAGGTCATCGAGCTTCCAGACAAAAACAAGCAATAAGATTAAGCACCCTTCGCGGGTGCTTTTTCTATTTCGAGAGCAGTTCCGTGTTGGAAGGATCGAGCTTCAGCAGCTTCTGTACATCCTTGAGCTGCGTCTGCGTGTTCTTGATGTTTTTATTGACACCTTCCAGCGCCT
>CAMHBN010000253.1 GCA_946183385.1 uncultured Ruminococcus sp. | reverse complement strand
AGGGCTTCTCTATCGTAGAGGTACTCTCAACCTGTCCTACAAACTGGGGTCTCACTCCTCTTGAGGCTATCAAGAGACTTCAGGACGAAATGATCCCCTACTACCCGCTCGGCGTTTACAAGGACGTTGAAGAGGGAGTTTTCCCCGCAGAAGGAGGTAACGAATAATGGCAACTACTGAAATTCTCCTCGCAGGCTTCGGCGGACAGGGCATCCTCTTCGCCGGTAAGATACTCGCTTACTGCGGTCTTATGGACAACAAGGAGCTCTCATGGCTCCCGTCCTACGGTCCCGAGATGAGAGGCGGTACGTGTAACTGCTCAGTTTGTATCTCCGACGAGCCCATCGGCTCTCCGCTGGTGCTTACTCCCGACCTCCTCATCGTTATGAACCAGCCCTCATTCGACAAATTCGTCAAGGACGTCCGTCCCGGCGGAAAGGTATTCTTCGACAGCTCTATGATAGAGGCAAATACCGACAGAGCTGACATCAGCCTCTTCGGTATCCCGTCTCAGCAGATGGCTGACGACAACGCTCTCAAGGGCGGCTCGAACATCATACTCCTCGGCAAGCTCCTCAAGGAGACGAATATCTGCTCGCTCGATACCATGAAGAAGGCTATCGAGAAGGTAGTACCTCCGAAAAAGGCAGCTCTCATCCCCAACAACTACAGGGCTATCGAGCTTGGTATGAATGCGTAAATAGAACTCAGAGCTCAGAACCAAGAAAGGGCACACCGTTGAGGTGTGCCTTTTTTGCGGAAAGTGCTTGACAAATCATAGAGCGCGTGCTATAATGATATCAGAAAAAGGAATGTATGTGCATTGTTGTTCATGCAAAAGAAATCCCCCGAGAGTAGCAGTCTCGGGGGATTTTTCTGTGCTTTTGTCGGGCTACTTCCTGTCAAGCCACTTGCAGATATAGTAGCAGAACATACCTGCTGCGACAGAAATTAGAAAGGAATATATGTATTGCATTGTTGTTCACCTCCTTCCTGACGGAAGAAGCCGACAATGCTATTGTAACATAATCGACGTTATATGTCAAAGGCAGCACGTGAGCGCTATATTACTGTTATGCAGTGTATGGACAGCGCCTCTGGAAATTGACAATCCCGCCTGTCCGTGGTATAATGAAACATATCTATTTTTAGCAGGTGATACTATGACAAATATAGAAAAGCTGGTTGTACTGTTCCGCAAGGTCTCTCACATCGGCGAAGATTTCGACGGTCAGTCGGTCGATTACGCCGTGGGGCTGAAGCTCGGAGAAATGATGAAGAACGGCGAGGAAGTCCTCGCGGCAGTCACAGGCGACGCCGTAGAGAACGCCGACGGCAGCTTCGGTATGCAGCTCGTCATCGCTCCGACCTCTTACGGTAACTTCTTTATGGTATTCCCCGATACCGAGACAGCCGCCGCTGTCGGTACGGGCTACACGATGTGCAAGCTCTCGCAGCTCATAGAGCTCGTCGCGGAGACTCCGCAGATGAGCGGCATACAGCTCGTCCTCAGTGCCGACAAGGAAACAGGACGCTTCGGCACAAGCGAGATAAACCGTTACATGATAAGGTTCGCGCTCGAAGCGGCAAAGCAATAAAAAAGTCCCCTGTAGTAACAGGGGACGGTGTATCAGTAGCCGCGGTTGTTTTCGCTGTTGCTGTGGTATTTGGAACGTGTGCGGGCAATGCTCTCCTCGCTTCGCTTGATGAGGTTGAGCAGTGACGACGAGTACTGCGCGTAGTCCTTTTGCAGGGTGGAAGTCGTTATGTACAGGGTATCGAAATTGTCTATGCAGTCGTTTCCGTCGAGTGCGATACCGCTCGAAGCGGCTTTGATATCGGCTTCGCTCATAGAGATTATGGCGTTTGAGCTGTCATTGGCTATGACCTTGGGTATGCGGAAGAGCTTCTGGTCGTTGTGCGGGTTCGCGTTGTAGACGATACGGAAGAGCTTGTACACCGACAGCATCAGGTAGGACGATACCTCCTTGATGAGGGTGATGCTGTTAGCCTTCTGTGCGAGCGCGAACAGCAGGCTGATAGAGTTGTTGATGATACGCCTGTTGAAGTTGATTATCTCGGGCGAGGGCATCTTGAGCGTGTTGTTGCCGTCGTCGTCGGGGATATCCTCAATAGTGATGACCTTGCCCTCGGGCTCGGGAGTACGTCCGAGCAGATAGTCGCATGAGACATTATAGTAGTCGGCTATCTTTACGAGGAAATTCAGACCGCACTCTCTTATGCCTTTTTCGTAGTGAGAGAGCAGAGCCTGTGAGATACCGAGGTCTGCGGCAGCCTGCTTCTGGCTGATGTGACGTTCTTTTCTCTGCAAGGTGATGATACGCGCGAAATCTGAATTCATTACGGATTCCCTCCTAATAGAAGATTATATCGTTACAGTAAGTATATTTTTGCTATAATATTATTATAATACATACTGTATAACTTGTAAATATGTTGAATTATGGAATTACAGCTTAATTTAAAGGGCTTATTTGTGAGAATTACCAACAGTTATAAAATCAGCGCCGTTTTTTGGCGGTTTTGCATAATGAAAAGGAGCAGTTTATGAAGGGCTACAGGATAAGTATTATCCGCCACGGTCTGACCGAGGCGAACGAAAAGGGAATATACATCGGAAAGACCGATATGCCGCTGTCTGCGAAGGGCGCAGCCGACCTCGCCGCGAAGATGGACGAGTTCGACTACCCGTCGGTGCACAGGGTCTACACCTCGCCTCTGCTGAGGTGCCGCGAGACCGCGGACATACTCTTCCCCGAGACGGAGATAGTCCCTGTGGACGACTTCCGCGAGCTCGACCTCGGCGAATTTGACGGCAAGAGCGTGGACGAGCTCATAAATCGTCCCGACTACAAGGCGTGGCTGAAGGGCGGCAAGGACGCGCGTCCGCCGAAGGGCGAAAGCCTTGAGGAGCTGACCGCGCGTACATACACGGGTCTGCACAATATCATAATGGATATGATGGAGAGCGGGCTCACGCACTGTGCTCTGATAACGCACGCGGGCGTGATATCGAATATGCTCGCCGGCTTCGGCATACCGAAGTATTCGCCCTCGCAGATAACCACGGAGGCGGGCGGCGGCTTCGACGTGCTCGCGACGGCGCAGATGTGGCTGAATTCGCAGTGCGTGGAGATACTCGGCTACTGCCCGTACGAGCGCATAGAGGATGACGGTCCCGATTTTGAATAAAATCCCATAAGCCTCACATACTATCGGTGAATGTGAGGTGCGGGTATGAGTATATGGGAGCTTATCGGCTATACGCGGCGAAAAATTCGCGGCAGGCGGGCGGAGATACTGCTCGC
>CAMHBN010000252.1 GCA_946183385.1 uncultured Ruminococcus sp. | reverse complement strand
GTCTCAGCGTTATCGGTCTCGCAAGAGAGACTGCCGCTACCTACGGCACAGAGCTCAATGTAAAAGCTCCCGAATTCAAGGGCGTTGACGGCGATATCAACTCCATGCTGAAGGTCGATATCCGCAACACCGAGAAGTGCCAGCGCTACTGCGCGGGTATCGTCAGGAACGTTAAGATCGGTCCGTCGCCGAGATGGATGAGAGAGCGTCTCCGTGCGAGCGGCGTGCGCCCGATAAACAACTTCGTTGACATCACCAACTACGTTATGCTCGAATACGGTCAGCCCATGCACGCTTTCGACCTCCGCTATGTTGAGGGCGCGCATATCAACGTCCGCAACGCTGTTGACGGCGAGAAAATAATGACTCTCGACGGAGTTGAGCGCGAGCTCACGAGCGATATGCTCGTCATCGCAGACGAGAAAAAGCCCGTTGCTGTTGCCGGTATCATGGGCGGTGAGTACAGCGGTATCATGGACGATACCACCACCGTTGTTTTCGAGTCTGCATACTTCGAGCCCACTCAGGTTCGCCAGACCTCGAAGAAGCTCCGCCTCAAGTCCGACGCGTCGGCACGCTACGAAAAGGGCGTTGACAGGCTCATCTCCATGACCTGCTTGAAGCGTGCTTTCGAGCTCGTTGAGGAGCTCGGCGCGGGCGAGGTGCTCAACACCGTCATTGACCGCGACTACACCGACAAAACTCCCGCTTCCGTTGACTTTGACCCCGCGTGGATAAACGATTTCCTCGGCACTGAGCTCACAGAGGCGCAGATGAAGGAGTACCTCGGTCGCCTCGGCTTCACATTCGACGGCGGTAAGGTGCTTGCTCCGTCGTACCGCATAGACATCGGCTGCAAGGCTGATATCGCGGAGGAGGTCGCGCGTATCTACGGCTACAACAATATCCCCTCCACCGACTTCCGCGGCGTTGCAAGAGCGGAGTTCACTCCCGAGCAGAAGTTCACGCGTGCGCTCAGAAATGCGGCTGTTTCGCTCGGAGGCTACGAGATCGCGACATATTCGTTCGTGTCGCCCAAGTACTTCGACAAGATCAAACTCCCCGAGGACAGCAGGCTCCGCAAGGTGGTACGCATCGTAAATCCTCTCGGCGAGGACACAAGCGTTATGAGGACCTCTACTATCCCCTCGATGCTCGACGTTCTTTCGTTCAACTATAACAACCGCAACGACAAGGCTTGCCTCTTCGAGATATCGAAGGAGTATCTGCCCGCTCAGGAGGAAAAGCCCTATATCAACGGCGATACGCTCGCTTCAAGCGGTCAGAAGAAGCACAGATACGAGTACTCGCTCCCCGATGAGCCTCAGCGTCTCACTATCGGTATGTACGGCGGCGACGCTGACTTCTACAAGCTCAAGGGCATGGTTGAACAGCTCCTCGACGAGATGAACATCTCCGACGTTGAGTATATCCGCGCAAATGACAGCGACGTATTCGACGAGAAGTACGCGCTCCACCCGGGCAGAAGCGCTGTTATCATGCGCGACGGCGCTGCTCTCGGTATCATGGGCGAGGTCCACCCCGAGGTTCAGGACACCTACGAGATCGGCGTGAAGACCTACGTGGCGAAGCTCAATATCCCCGAGCTCATGGACGCCGCAGCTGAGAAGATAACCTACAGCCCGCTCCCGAAGTTCCCCGCTACGACCCGCGACCTCAGCCTCCTCGTTGACGAGGATATGCCCGTTGCGGAGCTCGAAAAGGCTATCAAGGGCGCTGTCGGTAAGATACTCGAAAAGGTAACGCTCTTCGACGTTTACCGCAGCGACGATATGAAGAAGAACGGCAAGAAGAGTATCGCTTACTCCATTTCAATGCGCTCGCACGAGGGCACTCTCACCGATGAACAGGCTGACAGCGCTATGAAAAAGGCGCTCAAGGCTCTTACAAATATTGGTGCTGAGCTCAGAAGTTAAAACATAAGCGGGCGGATGATATCCGCCCCTACAAAATCTCCGCGCGCAATGTGCGGAGATACCTTTATAGGAGGAACATCATGAAAGCTATCCCCCTTGATAAAAGCAATGTAAAACTCCTCGGGCGTGCGCTCGTCAGGGACGATATACTGCGGCTCACCCTTTCCGGCACGGGCTGCGAATTCGTGTTCACGGGCTGCAGGCTCTCGCTGACTGTCGGCGTTGACGCGGACTGTCACAATGACGGCAGGCGCTGTAATATGCCGCGTGTAGCCGTGCTCTGCGACGGGCGTATCGTCGTGAAGAAGGTCGTCGAGGAACGCGCCGAGAAGTTCGATATCATCAGCTCGGAAGCTCCCGAAACGCATACGGTACGAATCGTCAAGCTGTCGGAGTGCGCTTTCTCGCTCGCGGAGGTAAGTCCTGCCGAGGTCGATGACGGAGCTGTTATTGCTCCGACTGCCGAAAAGCCGCTGAAGATCGAGTTCATCGGCGACTCCATCACCTGCGGCTACGGCGTGGACGACAGCAATATGCAGTCCGATTTCTCGTGCGAAGCCGAAAATGCGATGAAATCCTACGCTTACGTCACGGCGGAGCTCCTCGGCGCGGACTACAGCCTGTTCAGCTACAGCGGCTACGGCATCATCAGCGGCTTCTCCGACAACGGTGAACGCAACACCCGTGAAATTCTCCCGCAGTGGTACGAGAGCTGCGGCTTCTCGTACAGCTCGGTGGGCGGCACGAAATTGCAGGATATTCCGTGGGATTTCACTGAGTTTGCACCCGATGTGGTCATGCTCAACCTCGGCACCAACGACAACAGCTTCTGCACCTTCCACAATGAGGCGTACAGGGAGTTCGAGGACAGATACCTCGATTTCCTGCGCGTTGTAAGGCGCTGCAACCCTAACGCTCTCATCGTGTGCTCGCTCGGAGTCATGCTGACCGAGCCGCTCCCCTACATCGAAAACGCGGTAAGACGGCTCGGGGACGACAGGGTAAGCGTGTTCAGGTACACCACGCAGGACGGTCAGCTCGGCTACGGCTCGAACTGGCACCCCTCCGAGGACACCCAGCGCCGCGCGGGCGAGGAGCTCGCGGCTTATGTCAGGTCTATGATATGACACCGCACACAACTACATAAAAAAACGGCTTTCCCGAGCGGCGCGCTCGGGAAAGCCGTTTCCTTATCTGTGCTTCATTTGATCATCTCTTTCAGCAGCTCGGCGATATGCCTGTCGATATCCTCGATGGTGCTGTGGCTGCCGTGGACTCCCTTTACCTGCTCCGAGAGCTTAACGCAGTCCGAATAATTGTCGGGGAGGACGGTATCCTCGTCACTGCACAGCGTATAAGCCAGCTCGTTCTTTTCATGCTCCGACATACTGCGGTACTGCTC
>CAMHBN010000251.1 GCA_946183385.1 uncultured Ruminococcus sp. | reverse complement strand
TTCATCGACTCGCGGCTGTATGTCTCGGACATCTACGCTCTTGCTTATGTGGGAGAGGGCAAGTTCGCGCTATACGGCTCAGACGACGCAGGCACGTATTTCTCGCTGCTGACGGTGCGTCCCGATGACTATGTCGAGAACAGGGAAAAGTACACTGTCGGCATACTCTCGAAGGAGGCAAACTGGTCGAAAAATCACGAGGAAATGATAACGAAGTACAACAAAAAGAGCGACAGCTACGAGGGCGAGCTGAAATACTTCACGAGCGGGCTCGAAGGGCTATCCACCGATATCCTCGGCGGAAACAGCCCCGATGTCATCGTAATCAACGGCAGGCGCGATATGACGAGGCTGTACAACCTCGGCGCACTCGCGGACATGAACGAGCTCTCGGAGCAGTACGGCGGCTTCAACGAGGACGACATTCTCGACAACGTTGCCGCGGCGTACAAGTACAAGGACGGGCTGTATATGATGAGCCAGACCTTCTATTTGCCCGTGCATATCGGCAAGAAGAAATACTTCCCGAACGGCAATGTCACAATGGACGAATTCATTGATATAGCGTCGAATATGCCCGAGGATATGACTCTCGGCGGTGACTGGATGTTCACGCACGAACAGGTAATGAACGAACTTGTTACAGGTGACCTCTCCGCGTGGGTGGACTTCGACAATGCGGAGTGTTGGTTCGATTCGCCCGATTTCGTAAAGCTGCTGGAGTTCACGCACACCGTCCGACTTGCACCTGAGAGAAACTGGGACGAATTCTACGCATCAATGTCTGAGGAGGAGAAAAATGTTTACGGCTCGGAAGTAATGCATTCACTCGCTAACGAGAAGTCCCTTATAGACGGAGAAGCTATAGGCGGATTGATGGGTCTGAGCGATATGCGCGATTCCAGAGGTCTGAGCAGTGAGGATATCGTGTACCTTGCTACCCCGTCGGATGACCCGAAAAGCAGTTTTAGGGCTGGCAACAACAACATCTTCTCCGTGCTGAAAACAGGCAAATGTACAGAGGGCGGCTGGGACTACGTCAACTACATCATGGGTGACGATTTCCTGCGGAGCTATCTGCAAACCAGCAGCTGCTTCCATACGCGCAAGGACAGCTTTGAGAAAACGCTTGAATACGGTCTGTACCGCTCGAATAACTATCAGTACACAGATGAAGCAGGCGTGACAATCTATGACGCCAGCTTCGGTACGAATCTCACCGAGGAGGACATAGAAAAGATAAGAAACTATATCGCCTCCTGCACAAATCTGATAAGCGACGACGACGAAATAAGCGCCATCATTATGGAGGAGTACGCCTCGTTCGATTCGGGCGAGGTATCCGCCGAGGAGTGCGCAAAACGCATTCAGAACCGCATTTCCCTCATGCTCAGCGAGCAGTCATAACACGCATAACAGCGGCACTCATCGAAGTGCCGCTGTTTGTCCCAAGAGTGTTGCATTTTCATAATTCCATTGTATATTGTAGTATAGATATACACCCAGGAGGTATCATTATGAAAAAAACATCAGCAGTTATACTCGCGGGAGCTCTGCTCCTTACGGGCTGCGGCTCGAAGAGTGTTCAGCAGTCATCATCACAGAGCGGAACAGCGTCAGTCAGCGCCGACACAACCGAGCGCAGGGAGGACATTATCCTAACGATGGCGTGCTGCTCAGAACCATCGAAGGCTATGAAAGAGCTTATCGACAGGTTCAACGCCGAGGACAACGGCGTCCGCGTCGAGTTAAAGCAGTATATGGACAGCTTGGATGAAAACGGTATGCCGATAGGAATGACGGATGAAATGCAGAAGCAGATAGATTTCGAGGTCACGCAGGAGCTCATCAACAAGGACACGATAGACATTGTCGGTGAGTTCTCGTTCGGCAACGGCGCAAAGTTTGAGATATTCAAGCGCAAGGGCGGCTTTGTTGATCTGTACAAATTCATGGAGAACGACACCGAGGTAAATCGCGATACCCTCAACAGCCACATCCTCGACCTCTGCGAGCGTGACGGCAAGCTTTACTCCATTCCGACCTATTACTGGGTGAACACGATGATAGGCAAGTCTGAATATGTCGGTACGAAGCAGAACTGGACGATAGACGAGTTCATCGACCGCTGGAACGCCATGCCCGAGGGCTCGATGCTCAACCATAGTGTTACGGCTGAGTCTGTTTATTATGATGTACTGCGTGAGAACACGCCCGCCTTCATTGACTACAAGAATTGCGAGGTGCACTTTGATGCTCCCGACTTCCGCAAAATGCTCGAGTTCTGCAATGGCTTTACGAGCAATATGGGTTATAAGAGTGACGATGATATCAACTACCAAAGACCAAATCTCGTCGAGCACTACTTCATCAGAGGCTACAATAACGCCATATACGAGGATATCGACTACACGCGGAATACCGCCGATTATCCGCATATCCGGGACGGTAAGATGACTCTCGTCGGCTTCCCGACCTCCGACAGGAGCGGCGCGTATCTCAGCGGAATGAGCGAGATTGCCATAAGAGCAAACATCTCTGAGGAAAAGCAGGATGCGGCGTGGAAGTTCATTCGCGAGTTCTACCTCGAAGACTATCAGCTTGAAAACTACGCTCACGCCGACACATACACCAATTACGAAAACGGTAAGCCCGCGAAATACTGGTATTTCGGTGACGGCTTTCCTATAAACAATGCCGCACGAAAGCAGACGGCTGAGCGCTTTATGAGCGGCTATTATGACAATGAGAACTATGAGCTGTCCATTGGAGGTGAATCAATTGAGCTCCTCAGCGAGAACAGGATCGCCCAAGCCGACTGCGATTTTCTCGACGATTACATCAATTCAATCGACCGGTGGGAATACCCGAACACCGACCGTGAGCTCTTCTGGATAGTCGAGGAAGAGGTTGCCGCGTATCTATGGGGGGAGCAGGATATAGACAAGACCATCGACCTGATACAGAACCGCGCCTCCTTATGGATAAGCGAGCAGATGTGAGTCCGAAAAACGTGTAACACTTCCCCGATTTCGTTGTATATATTAGTGAAGCGGTTTTGCAAAACTTGAAGGAGGCTTCAATGAACAACAAAGAAATAAAGCAGCTTATCCGCTCCTCTCCCGACGACGGCTACCGTCTGCTGTTCGAGCAGTACCACGCCTACGCTTTTGCGGTGATATACCGCACGCTCGGCAGCAAGGTCAGCTCAAAGGAGGTCAAGGACTGCGTAGTGGATGTCTTCGCGGACGTGATACTGCATTTCGATACCACCTCAGACAGCGATATACAAGCGTATATCGGAGCAGCCGCGCGCAACAGAGCGATAAACCTCAGACGTGCGAAGGCGGCTTCGGACTG
>CAMHBN010000250.1 GCA_946183385.1 uncultured Ruminococcus sp. | reverse complement strand
TTCGTTGACGTGTGGAGCGACAAGGACGGCAACGGCTACCAGCAGGCGCAGGCTCTCATCGGCATTGCGGACGGCGGCTGGTTCGGCAAGGGCGCGGGAAACGGTTTCCTCCACAATGTATTCGCATACCGGAGCGATATCGTATTCGCGACTATCAGCGAGGAGTGGGGACTTCTCTTCTCGGTGATGTCGGTATTCGTACTGCTCATGATGCTGGCGCTGCCGCTCGTGAACCCGCCGCGCTCGTACTATCACGGCTCGATGTGCGCGGGGATATGTGCCGCGTTCACGGTGCAGATGGCGCTGAACATCTTCGGCTCGTGCAATATGATACCCTTCACGGGAGTGACACTGCCGTTCATTTCGATGGGCGGAAGCTCGATGGTCGTGAGCGGCTTTATGGCAGGAATGCTCGTGGCGGCGCAGTCGCCCGTGTTCAGGGCTCCGAAGCGGAAAAAGGGCGAAAAGAAGCCTCAACCCGTACAGCCTCAGCATATTCAGAGCGTACCGCAGGCGCCTCCCGTTCAGCCTCAGCCGCAGGAAGCACCGCCTCAGCAGCCTGTCAGCTACACGCTGACAGACCGCAGAAAGTGAGGTGAGCACCGTGAAAAGTATCAGGAGATGTCAGCATATTATCACGCTGTTTCTGAGTATATTTCTTGCGGGAATGGTAGTGCTCGTCATTAAGATAAACCGCGAGGCTTCGTTCTACATGATGAATTCGGACGACCACCGCCTCGGCATGGTCTACGACAGGAGGGGCGACGTGCTCTTCGACGGCTCGGGCAGGGGAGACTACCCCGACGGCAGCTTCATTGACGTGGGCAACCTCATCGGCGACGACAAGGGACAGATGGATAACACCCTCGTTGCGCGGAATATAGGCTATCTCAACAACTACAGCTTCTCGGACGGACTTGTCGATAAGGGCGGCAAGGCTGCGATATATACCACCCTTGACCACAACGCAAACCGCGCCGCATACAACGCATACATGGGAGCGAAGGGCTGTGCTGTCGCGTACAACTACAAGACGGGCGAGCTCCTCGTCTGTACAAGCCTTCCTTCCCTCGACGTGACGCGCGGCTACGACAACATTGATAATATGGAGTCGGGCACGCTTATGTCAAAGGCTATGTACGGCACAGTTCCCGGCTCGACGCAGAAGGTCTCGACGGTCATCTCAGCCCTCGAAATTATGGGCAGGGAGCGCCTTTTCTCGAAGACCTACAGCTGCACGGGCTCGTTCGTGAACGCCGAGGGCAAGAGCATCGACTGTCACCAGTCGTGGGGACACGGCGAGCAGAACATCCAGCAGGCGATAGAGAACAGCTGCAATCCGTTCTTCGCTCAGCTGATACAGGACCCCGATATGCCGCTGGAGCGTATAAAATCGCAGTATACGAAGCTCGGCTACGCGATAAACGGCGAGGATATGAAGTACTTCGACATCGACGGCATACAGTGCGAGCGTGCCTCGACCACGCTGACGGATTCGGGCGACTTCATCACGCAGTGGGGCTGTATAGGACAGGGCGACACGCTCGTCAGTCCGATGCAGCTTATGATGTGGCAGAGCGCGATAGCCAACGGCACGGGCAAGATGACGATGCCGCACCTCATCGACAAGGTGACGGACGTCAGCGGTAAGGTGAAAAAGACAGCGGACACCGAATACAGCAAGCAGCTTTTTGCTCCGTCCACAGCGACCACGGTCAAGCAGATGCTGAAGACCAACGGCGCGAACAATTACCGGTGGTCGGTGCCGGGGTATGATATCGGTATCAAGAGCGGAACGGCGCAGGTAAAGGACGGCGACGAGGAGAACGCGCTGCTTGTTGGCTTCGTTGACGACGAGGCGCACCCGATAGCGTTCTGCGTGGTGCTGGAGAACAAGTACAGCACTCCCGTATCGGCGGAGCAGATACTGACGACAATGCTGAACGCGTTGTGCGCATAATTTGTTAAATCTTACAAAAATCAGCGCCCAAGCTGTACAATTTCAACAAAATTAACAAATTTCACTTGTAAGGCTGATATTTTTATGGTATAATATAACCATAAAATAATGCTCTCAAGCGAGAGCTGAAGGAGGCCATCACTCTATGAAAACAACCATCACAGCTAAGAAAATGCAGATACCGCAGAACTTCACAGAAACCGCTGAAACAAGGATCAATTCAAGACTCGGAAAATTCTTCGGAGATGAGGCAGACGCAAAGATCGTCATGTCAGAGATAAAGAACAAGATAGTTCTTGAACTTACCGTAAAATACAACAGCATGATCTACCGCGCCGAGCGCTCAGCCGAGGACAAGGCGGTCGCTCTTGACGACGCGATAGACAAGATAATCAGGCAGATCCGCAAGAACAAGACGCGTGTCGAGAAGAAGCTGAAGGATACAGCGTTCAAGGAGGCGTTTGCAGAGCCCGTAGAGGAGATCACGGAGTACGAGATAATCAAGGACAAGAAGTTCAAGCTCCGCCCGATGAGTGTCGATGAGGCTATCCTCCAGATGAACCTGCTGAGCCACGAGTTCTTCATGTTCCTGAACGCTGACACGGGAGCGATAAACGTCGTATACAAGCGTGACGACGGCAACTATGCTCTGCTCGAGCCCGACAACGACTAAACACACATACTATATGCGGAGCCTTAATTGCTCCATTCATCTGAAATAGCGGGTTACCGAGCCTTTAACTATGGGCTCGGTAATTCTTTGCCACGATTCGGCTGAAGGGACACCCTTCCTCCGCATAGCTATTATAACAGAATAATGCTTAGGAGAGATACTATGAACCAGAACAAGAAAACAGTGCTTGAAATGCGTATAAACAAGGTCGGCGAGAACCTGCAGAAGAACAATATGGAGTTCTACTACGTCCCGACGGCTGCGGAGGTCTGTCCGCTCGTGGAGAAGCTCATGCCCGCGGGCTGCTCGGTGACCCACGGCGGCAGCGAGTCGATGAAGGAGTGCGGCTTGCCCGACCTGCTCAACTCGGGCAAATACAAATACATCGACCGCTCGAAGGCGACCACTCCCGAGGAGGCGAAGGCTATATACAGGCAGGCATTCTCGGCTGACGTCTACATCACGAGCGCGAACGCGATAACGGAGGACGGCGTGCTCTACAACGTCGACGGCAACAGCAACCGCATAGCCGCGATAGCCTACGGACCCGATTCCGTCATCGTTATCGCGGGCTACAACAAGATAGTCCGCGACCTCGCAGAGGCAGAGGTGCGCGTCAAGAACACGGCAGCTCCGCCGAACTGCGTCCGCCTCGACTGCGACACCTACTGCGCGAAGACGGGCGAGTGCGTGTCGCTGAAAAAGTCAGATCGTCAGATAAGCGACGGCTGCG
>CAMHBN010000249.1 GCA_946183385.1 uncultured Ruminococcus sp. | reverse complement strand
CCCCTACGTCATCACCCTCCTGGTGCTGATCGTCGTGTCCCTGCGGAAAAAGCGGGAGGATCAGCCCCCCATGTCCCTGGGGCTCCCCTATTTCCGCGAGGAAAGATAGCCTATTAAAAGCGAAGCAGCAGGCAAACTGCCTGCTGCTTTTTCATGTCCTAAGATCATTCAACCGCTTCGAAAGAAGAAATGCTCAACCTGAACTGTGTGGGCGAGCAACCGTACCGTTTTTTGAACACGCGGGAAAAATACAAAGCATCGCTGAACCCACAATCTTCGGCGACCTTGGCGATGGGCCGATTTCTCTTTTCATCCGAAAGCAGCTCCCTCGCCTTGTACATGCGCAGGTCGGTCAAGTATTCTAGCGGCGACCTGCCCAGCTCGTTTTTGAACAGCTTCTGCGCGATGACGATATACAGGAGCTCTACGATATTGCCGAGGAGATAGACGAGATAACGGTCAATGACGAGGTAAAGCAGCTCGTTGACGGTACTCTCACACACGCGGATGAGCTCGACGGTATCATCGAGAGCTACAGCAAATCGAGAAAGCTCTCGCGTATTTCCAAGCTCAACCACGCGATACTCCGCATAGCGCTGTTTGAGTGCCTGTACGACGAGAATACGCCGATGAACGCGGCTATCAGCGAGGCTGTCAAGCTCGCGATGACCTACACCTACAAGGAGGACGCCTCCTTCATAAACGGTGTGCTCGGAGCGTTCTCGCGCGACCGCGGTGAGGCTGAAAATGCCTGACCATATCGGCATAGACACCAGTAACTACACAACATCGGTGGCGGTGTACGTCAGCGGCGAGAACCGCGTCATACAGCGGAAACGGCTGCTCCCCGTAAAGGAGGGCGAGCTCGGACTGAGGCAGAGCGACGCGGTGTTCCACCACACGAAACAGCTCCCCGAGCTGATAGAGGAGCTCTGCCGCGAGTACCGCCAGATACAGGCGGAAACGGTTGCGGCTTCAGTACGCCCGCGAAATGTCGAGGGCTCGTATATGCCGTGCTTCCTCGTGGGTGAGGGCTACGCGAGAGCCTATTCCGCGGCGACGGGTACGGAGCTGTACACGACCTCACACCAGATAGGGCATATCCTCGCAGCGCTGTATTCCGCGGACAGGCTCGCCCTTGTGAGGGAGCGCTTCATCGCGTTCCACGTCAGCGGCGGAACTACTGACTGTCTTCTCTGCGAGCCCGACAGCGATAACGTGCTGAAAATCACCGAGGTCGGCACATCGCTCGACTTAAAGGCGGGACAGGCTGTTGACAGGGCGGGAGTTATGCTCGGTCTGCGATTCCCGTGCGGCGCGGAGCTCGAAAAGCTCGCCGTGAACGCGGACAGGACGTTCAAGCTAAAGCCTGTGATAAAGGACGGGAGCTGCTGTCTCTCGGGTGTGGAGAACAAGTGCGCGGAAATGCTCGGAAACGGCGAAAAGCCCGAAAATATCGCGCGTTACTGTCTTGACTTCATCGCCGAGACGATACTCGCGATGACGGGGGACGCCATTGATAAATACGGCAGTCTGCCGCTCGTTTTTGCGGGCGGTGTGATGTCGGACAAGCTAATACGTGACAGGATAGTTTCGCGCTATCCCGAGGCTTCCTTTGCCGCACCCGAATTCTCGTGCGACAACGCCGCGGGTGTCGCGATATACGGCTATCTGAAACAGGCAGGTGATGTGTTATGCCCGTAGTGACCGTTTCACAGGTCAACAGGTACATCGGCTCGAAGCTAAAAGGCGACAGGATATTGCAGGGCATGATGGTCAAGGGTGAGATATCGAACTTTGTTAAGCACTTCAAGAGCGGGCATTGCTACTTCTCACTGAAGGACAGCGAGAGCTCGCTGAAGGCTGTGATGTTCGCGGGGGCGGCTTCACGGCTGAAATTCCTGCCCGAGGACGGTATGTCCGTAGTCGTTGCGGGAAGCATATCCGTATACGAGCGCGACGGAGCCTATCAGCTCTACGCCAACGATATCATTCCCGAGGGCGCAGGCAAGGCGAGCGTCGAGCTCGAACAGCTGAAGCGCAAGCTCGAAAAGGAGGGCATATTCGCGGCGGAGCACAAGCGTCCGCTCCCGTATATGCCGAAGAAGATAGGCGCTGTCACGTCGCTGAGCGGCGCGGCGATACGCGACATCATCAACGTGCTCACGCGGCGCTATCCGTTGTGCGAGCTGTACGCGGTCAATGCTCTCGTGCAGGGCGAGGGAGCTCCCGAGTCCATAAGCAGGGGCATACTGAAAGCGGAGAACGCGGGCTGCGACGTGATAATTGTCGGACGCGGCGGTGGCTCTGCCGAAGACCTCGGTGCGTTCAACTCCGAGATGGTAGCACGGGCGGTCTACGGCTGTAAAGTTCCCGTTATATCGGCGGTAGGTCATGAGGTGGACTACACCATCGCAGACCTCGCGGCTGATATGCGTGCTCCGACACCATCGGCGGCGGCAGAGCTTGCTGCTCCCGAGATAGGCGCGATCCGCGAGACTATCGAGCAGTACGTCCGCAGAGCCGAAAAGGCGGCGAAGTCGGTATACGACAGAGCCGCGGACAGGTACGCGGCGGTCGGTTCGAGGCTGGCGGCGCAGTCGCCCGAGAACAGGCTGGAGCTCATGAGCGGCAGGCTCGAACGCATTGACGAGCGGCTTGATTCCGCGCTCGGAAGGCTCATGGACAGGCGCAGCGCGGAGCTCGGCGAGAAGATAGCACGGCTGGAGGCGCTCAGCCCGCTGAAGGTCATGGCAAGGGGATATTCTCTCGTGTACAGCGGCGACAAGCTCGTGCGGAGCTCGGAAAACCTCAGCGAGGGCGACACCGTGACACTCCGCTTCGACAGCGGGGGAGCCGAGGCAAAGATCACGAAAAAATGGTGAGTTTATGAAACAGACAAAGGGCTTTGAAGAAAACTTAAAATTGCTCGGCGGCATTGTCGCGGAGCTTGAAAAAGGCGATATACCACTTGAAAAGGCGGTCGATCTGTACGGAGAGGGAGTGAAGCTCTCAGCCGTTTGCAGGAAGCAGCTCGACGAAGCAAGAATTAAAATAACGGAGGATGACGGAACTGCACCGTCGAAAGGAAAAAATGAGTAACTTTGAAGAAAAAATGGTGAAATACCTCAAGCTGACAGATGAAAAGATCATCAAGTTCAACAACTACAGCAACGACAACCGTCCGCAGATGGAGCTCATCGACGCTATGAACTACTCGCTCAAGGGCGGCAAGCGTATCAGACCCATGCTCGTGTACGCTTTCTGCGAGGCTCTCGGCGGCAACATCGAGAATGCTGTAGCTCCCGCGTGCGCAGTTGAGATGATACATACCTCTGCGTTCATCCACGACGACCTTCCCGCTCTTGACAAT
>CAMHBN010000248.1 GCA_946183385.1 uncultured Ruminococcus sp. | reverse complement strand
TCCACAAACTCGCTGCGGCTGCGGCAGTTGTCGTATTCGTCGGCGGAGCAGGCACGGGAACATATCACTACCTCCGCAATATGGACGGGGAGTTACCACCCGATATCATTGCTACCGAACTCGAAAGGGAGACCTATTCTACGCCTTTTGGCGATGTATCACGAATGATGCTGTCTGTTAACGGCGAAAACGGCTTCACTCTGATGGACGCACCCGAGAGTATGGTCGCGGATATAGCACAGGTGCTGAATGAAAACGAATTTGTGCATCTGGAAGTCGAAAAAGCTGACGGTCAGTATGAGAAAACAGAGCCTTTTCATATAACTTGCTACGGTGGCGAGCAGTTCGGGCTTGCTGTATATCCCAATGGAGTGGAATATTGCACGGTCGCGACGAGGAAAGAGCCTCAGTGGTATTCCTGCGAAGACATTTATACCAAGATCCAAGGCGCAGTCGCCAAAAATATCATATATGCAGATTTGTCGGTAAATGACGTAATGTATGATATGGGCGAAACAGTGAATCTTGAGACTCTCAGTGCAGTGAATTTGCAGGCTCTCAGCAACGACAAGAAGCAGAGAGTTCTCGAGACTTTCGAGAAATACGCCGACAGCATTGAGGTTGACTATACCTCCGAGGGCTATCCGCTTCTCAGCAGTAATATCATTGATGTCGGTGAAATTGAAGGTATGGGCTATTCTCCGATAGTATTCGGCAATTACGCTTCAATGCTGATAGATAACCGTTACATTGTAAAGATCAACGATGACGGCAGTTTCGAGGTATTTTACCTCAGCTCGGGCGGAGTAGGCTACGTCTATGTGTTCAAGGCTCCGACGGAGCTATGCACCGAGATACACGATATCCTTACCGATGAAAGCAGAACACTGCCTCCGTGGGCTGATGTCGGCTGGGACGAGAATGCGAGCCTTTCCTTCTATCACGACGGCTGTCAGCACACATATCATATCAGAGGCGATAACTGGTACAAGGCATATTTTGATAACCTTGACTGGTCAGATACGGGTCTGCCCGAGGGAGACTACGACGCGCAGAACGAGTTCGATTTCTTCATCGGCGATGGTATACTGAAAATTGATACAAACGGCAATGCTTACTATGACAGAGTATCGGGCGGAAAGTATTACTACAGCTTGGGCAGCTCTGTATATACCGACCTTCTGAACTATCTCAAGCTCAGCACGGGCAGGACATTCGAGCACGAGGGTACGCTTCCCGAGAGAATACGCGAGCACTGGGCGACAGTTGATACCGAGTTTGACCTTCCCGCATATAATGTTGTCGAGAATGATGAAAAAATAGATGTTCTTTTCCGTATGAATGATGAGGAAACAAACAGACTTCTTGATGTAATAGACAGCACAACGTGGGAAGAGAGCCCGAATACGGTGACTGACGAATATATGTCGCATGACGTGTTTACTATCTACGACTTTACTTTTGACCGCTTCGGACGTGTCTACGATCACGACGACGGCAAGCTCTTCGACGCAGTCGAGAGCGACAAGATAAACGAGATGATAGATATTATCGAAAGCTCGTTGAAACGTGACAATATAGCATATGCGCAGTATTTGCTGCTTGCATCAAAGATGAATTACACCTCAATGAGATGTGATGTGCTTCCGCTTGATATGACCTACGAGGAAGCCTCCGTCACAGAGACAGATGCTGTAGACCTGAAGCAGATCATACTCGGCAATCTGCGGACTACAAATATCCACTCCAAGACCTGCGAATTGACCGAGGAAGCTGTGGCTTCCAAGAGCTTCAAGCTTACATTAGAGCTTGATCAGATAAAGACCATGATTATCGAGTTTATGATAGATGACTATGGCACGCCGCTGTATTACAAAAAGACGGAGACAAACTCCGAAACGGGCGAGCAGAAGCAGCTGGAGGGCTTCAGAGTCGAGAATCTCGAATACTTCCATGATATCGAAAGCTGAAAGAACAGAAGAAAAAACATAGTGAAAAGCCGTTCTCAGATGAGAACGGCTTTTCGCGTCAGGTATGTAAGGAGTAAGAACAAAGCATTATTTACAGGTCACAGTCTGCGGTATCGTTACCGCGTTACTGACCTTTTGCTCGTTGAGCTTTCGCGAGAGGAGGAATACGAATGCAGACGCGTTCATGAGCAGAGCTCCGACCCACGCGAGTATCTCCGCGTAGGCTGTAGCCTTGAAGCCGAGTCCGCCGACGAGGAATGCGATGACCGCGACGCGGACTGCCATTTCGAGTATTCCCGAGCACATCGGGATGAACGGTGAACCCATGCCCTGTACGCCGTTTCTGAACACGAACAGGAAGTCAACGGCGAAGAGCATAGCTCCCGTTATCGGCAGGAATTGAGCCGCGATGGATATCTGTTCGTCGCCGCTGAGCATTATCGACGCGAGCTGACGCGGTATAAACACCATAGCAGAGCCGAATATGAGGTAAGCGATAAGAGCGATACCAAGGCAGACCTTTAGTCCCTCCCTGATACGACCGTATTCCTTTGCACCGTAGTTCTGGCTCGTGAACGAGGACATCGTGAAGCCTGCCGTGAATGCGGGCGACATAAATATGTTGATGAACTTGCTGCACGCCGAGTAAGCGGAGGTGTAAGCCACGCCGAGACCGTTTACGAAGTACTGCACCACCATACAGCCGACAGCCGTAATGGAGTTCATCAGCGCCATTGGTACGCCGTTTTTGAGGAGTGCGAGGTATAAGTTGCCGTCGAATGCGAAGTCAGCCTTGCTGAGGTGGATTATCTCTATCTTGCGGAGTTTTGAGAAGCATATCGCCGCCGAAACTATCTGAGCGATGACGGTCGCGATCGCTGCTCCCTCAACGCCTGTTTTCAGCACGAATATACAGAACAGGTCGAGTGTGATGTTGACCGCCGTGGATACCATTATCGCCGTGAAAGGTGTTCTGCTGTCACCGAGAGCACGGAGTATTCCCGCGCAGAGGTTGTATGCGATAGCTGTGGCAAGTCCGCCGAAAACGATGTATCCGTAGAGCAGGCTGTCGTCTATGATGAGCTCCGAGGTGCGCAGCAGGCGGAGCGCTGTCCGCAGGAATACGAGGCTGAACACCGTCATAATGACTGTTATAGCTCCCGCGAGCTTAACCGCGGAGGCTGTGGTGCGGCGCATCTTATCGTAGTCCTTGGCTCCGAAAGCCTGAGCTATGAGAACGCAGAAGCCGTTGGAAAGTCCCATTGAGAAGCCGACTATCAGGAAGAAGAGCGAGCCCATATTCCCGACTGCGCCGAGGGCGTTGTCGCCAAGTCCCTTGCCGACTATGGCTGTATCTGCGAGCGAGTATACCTGCTGGAGCATATTTGTGAAAAGCATCGGGAAAAAGAACGCGAGAATAAGCTTGCTG
>CAMHBN010000247.1 GCA_946183385.1 uncultured Ruminococcus sp. | reverse complement strand
CCGAAGGAGCATTACTCCGCCGAGGAGCAGGCTCTCATTGAGTCCGCGGACTATGCCGCCGACTTTGAAGCCTCCGTTTCAGCGGTGACGGCGCTGAAGGAGAAGTACGCGGGCAGGCTCAACCTCATCTGCGGCACTGAGCTCGGGCAGATACTCTTCGACAAGGACGCCGCGGCGATAGTCAACGCCGACAAGCGTGTGGACTTCGTCATCGGCTCGGTGCACCGTATACGCGGCGAGAAGGACTTCTACTTCATCGACTACACTCAGCTCGATATGAACGCGATATATGACCTCCTCGGGCGGTACTTCCGCGAGGTCTACGAGCTCTGTCAGACGGAGCTGTTCGACGTCGTCGGGCACGTCACATACTCGCTCAGATATATGAAGCAGAGACATGGGATTTGTCCCGATATAAGCCGTTATGACGACATCATCGCCGAGAGCTTCCGCTCGCTCGCACACAGCGGCAGAGGCATCGAGATAAACACCTCGGGGCTGCGTCAGGGCTTCGGAGCGACCTTTCCCGACCTCAAATACGTGAAGCTGTTCCGCGAGCTCGGCGGCGAGATACTCACCATCGGCTCAGATTCACATACAGCCGAGGATATCGGCGCTAACGTCGCGGACGGAGCAGAGCTCGCGAAGGCGGCGGGCTTCCGCTACATCACCTATTTCAAGGAGAGGAAGCCGAATTTCCTGCGGATAGAATAATAGCTCAGAGCTCAGAACTCAGAGCTCAGAATGGAACGCCGATGACGGCGTTCCCTGCGTGATTCCAAAGGCAGAGCCTTGGCGGGCGGATAATATCCGCCCCTACAAATGGTAAAATACCGTGAAAGGACGATATAAATGAAAGAACAGATAATCAGGATATTACAGCAGAATGCGCGTATCTCCAACACCGAGCTCGGCGAGATGCTCGGCATAACCGCTGACGAGGCGGCGTCTCAGATAAAGGAGCTCGAGGACGAGGGCATTATCCGCGGATACAGCGTTATCCTCGACGACGATATGCTTGCTGAGCCCACTGTCTACGCCACTATCGAGCTGAAGGTAACTCCCCAGCGCGACCGCGGCTTCAACGACATCGCGAAGACCATCATGATGTACGACGAGGTCGAGAGCGTCAGCCTTATGTCCTCGGGCGCATATGACCTTGCCGTTGAGGTAAAGGGCGACGACCTCGCGGTAGAGGTCAAGGGCAAGGATTTGAAGGAGGTCGCATTCTTCGTGTCGGAGCGCCTTGCCACCATTGACGGCATACTCTCCACGTCCACACACTTCATACTGAAAAAATACAAGGAAAAGGGTATCTTCATCGACAACGAGGAGCCCGACGAAAGGGGTCTGTATTAAGCGTGATAGATTACGATAAGGTCCTTTCGGATAAGATAAAGAGCGTCAAGCCCTCGGGAATACGCAAATTCTTCGATATCGCGGGCACTATGGAGGGCGTCATCTCGCTCGGCGTAGGCGAGCCCGACTTCTCGACCCCGTGGGTGATACGCAAATCGGCGATACAGGTGCTTGAACGCAAGCACATCGTATACGGTCCTAACAAGGGTGTCCTGCCGCTGAGACAGGCTATTTCCCGCCGTATCGAGAAGAAGCACGCCGTTAAGTACGACCCCGACAGGGAGGTCATCGTCACTGTCGGCGGCTCGGAGGCTATCGACCTCGCAGTGCGCGGTCTGCTCGACCCCGGCGACGAAGTCCTCGTAGTCGAGCCATGCTTCGTGTGCTATGCTCCTCTCGTGGAGCTCATGGGCGGCGTGCCTGTGTCCGTGCCGACAAGGATAGAGAACAACTTCAAGCTCACCGTTGACGACTTCCGCGACAAGGTCACTGACAGGACGAAGATACTCATTCTGCCGTTCCCGAACAACCCGACGGGCGCAATAATGACGAAGGAGGATCTCGAGCCCATTGCCGAGTTCCTGCGTGATACAAACATCATCGTGCTGACGGACGAGATTTACTCCGAGCTCACCTACGGCAGAGAGCACTTCTCCATTATTGAGCTTGAGGGTATGCGCGAGCGCACCGTCTACGTAAACGGCTTCTCGAAGGCTTATGCGATGACGGGCTGGAGACTCGGCTACCTCGCCGCTCCCGAGCCGATAGTGTCGCAGATAGCGAAGATTCACCAGTACGGCATAATGTGCAGTCCCTACATAAGCCAGAACGCCGCAGTCGTGGCGCTCGATTCGTGCGACGACGAGGTCGCGAAGATGGTCGGCGAGTACAATGTCCGCCGCCGATTCCTCGTCAGCGAGTTCAACAGGCTCGGGCTGACCTGCTTCGACCCCGAGGGCGCATTCTACGTGTTCCCGTGCATTAAGAGCACGGGGCTCACCAGCGAGGAGTTCTGCGAGCGCCTGCTCTACGAGAACAAGGTCGCGGCAGTTCCGGGAAGCGCGTTCGGCGCGTCGGGCGAGGGATATATCCGCATTTCTTATGCGTACTCACTGAAGCACCTGATGGAAGCTATGGAGCGTATCGAGCAGTTTCTCGGTAAGCTGAAGGAGGAGAAGAAATGAAAGTCAGAACAGCCGCAAAGGTAAATCTTGCGCTTGATGTTGTCGGCAGGCTCAACCACGGCTACCATGCGCTGGAGAGCGTTTTCCAGACGGTCGGCATATATGATGAGGTTGAGGTCGAGCTGAAGGACGATTTTGATATCGAGGTAAGCTGCGAGGTGCCCGAGAAGTTCGCCTCCGCTGACCCTATCCCCTGCGACGAACACAATATCGCCTACAAGGCGGCACAATTCTACCTCAACCGCAACGGCGCGGGCAGAGGCTGCCGCATACACATAAAGAAGGGTATCCCCTCTCAGGCAGGCATGGGCGGCGGCAGTACCGATGCCGCGGCTGTCCTCTACTGTCTCCACAAGCTCGTTGGAAAGGACATACCGCCCGCCGAGGGAATAGGCGCAGATGTGCCGTTTTTCCTCACGGGAGGCACGGCTTATGTCACAGGTATAGGCGAGATGGTCGAGCCCATCGCCGATTATTCGGGCAGGATACTCGTCATCGCCAAGGGCGACGAGGGCGTTTCCACAGCCGAGGCTTACGGGCGTATAGACAAGCTGGTCAAGCCCGTCCACCCCGATACGGATGCGCTGGTCGAGGCTATCAACTCCGAGCCCGATGAGGCATACAAATTCTTCGGCAACCTCTTCGAGAAGGCGATACAGCTCCCCGAGGTCAGCGACATCGAGGAGAAAATGACAGCGTGCGGTGCGCTCAGAGCGGTCATGACAGGAAGCGGTTCTGCCGTGTTCGGACTGTTTGAGTCGCGCGATACAGCTGAAAAGTGCGCGGAGAAGCTCGCCGCTGACGGCTACTTCGCACAGGTCTGCGAGACAGTGAGCAAAACGTTCATCGAAATAGAATAACGACAGGCACAAGAGCCCGAGGTAGACCTC
>CAMHBN010000246.1 GCA_946183385.1 uncultured Ruminococcus sp. | reverse complement strand
GTGTTCTCGCCCGCAAGGTAGTCCTTCTTTATGCCTTTGAGTTCAAGCATATATTCCCCTCCAAAATAAGATTACTCTGCCATTATATTCCGCTTTTCTCAAATCTTCCTCAACTAAGTGTTTACATTAAAAGTGCGGTGTCCCAACAGGAGCCGCGACCCTCTGTCAGCTTCGCTGACAGCTCCCTGTACTACAGGGAGTCACCGCGCCGCTGATTTCGCGGAATAGTCCTTTCAAACCGCAGCTTTTCTCCGCGCGTCTTTATAAAAACGGTATGCTATAATATATGTATTATCGAATGTATTGGAATAAGGTGATAATATGCCGAATATCATTGAATTTACTGACATTGAAGCTCCCGAGCTCGCCGTCTACCGACCGCAGAGGGAGACACAGCTCCTGCACTGGTACGAACCCGACACAGGCGTATTTCTCGCTGAGAGCCCGAAGGTGATAGAGCGTGCACTGCGCGGCGGCTATAAGCCGATGTCCATACTCTGCGAACGCCGCGATATCACGGGTGAAGCCGCCGATGTAATCAAATCGGCGGGAGTGCCCGTATACACCTCCGACAGCGCGACCATAACCGAGCTGACGGGCTTCAAGCTCATTCGCGGAGCTATCTGCGCTATGAGGAGACGTCCCCTGCCCGTTCCCGAGGAGCTGTGCCGCGGAGCTCGCAGGATAGCCGTTCTCGAAAACGTGGTGAACCCGACCAATGTCGGCGCTATCTTCCGCTCCGCGGCGGCTCTCGGGATAGAGGCGGTGCTGCTGACGGATACGTGCTCCGACCCGCTCTACAGGCGTTCTTCGCGCGTGAGCATGGGGACGGTATTTCAGGTGCCATGGACTTATATGCGCGGAGCTCTCACGGATACCGAGCTCCTGCACGGTATGGGGTTCAAAACGGCGGCTATGGCTCTCGTTGACGACAGCGTTGACATCGACGACGGACAGCTGAATTCCGAAGAGAGGCTCGCGGTGATACTCGGTGCGGAGGGTGACGGCTTGTCCGAGCAGACTATCTCCGCCGCCGACTATACGATATGCATACCGATGTCGAACGAGGTGGATTCGCTGAATGTGGCGGCGGCTTCGGCTGTAGCATTCTGGCAGGTTTGCCGCGGAAAACAATAAACGAAAATTTGTTCTTGCTATTTTGAAGCAGTTGTGATATAATAATATGGTAACTTCATCGCACCACGGAGGTAATTATGGATCACTTCGTTCTCCACTCAGACTACGCACCCGCAGGCGACCAGCCTCAGGCTATAGATAAGCTCGTAAACGGCATAAGTTCGGGCAAGAAGGAGCAGATACTGCTCGGTGTTACGGGCTCGGGCAAGACCTTCACCATGGCTAACGTTATCGCCCGCGTAAACAAGCCTACCCTCGTACTCGCCCACAATAAGATACTGGCGGCTCAGCTCTGCTCGGAGTTCCGCGAATTCTTCCCCGAAAACGCTGTCGAATACTTCGTCTCCTACTACGACTACTACCAGCCCGAGGCGTATGTGCCCTCGACTGACAGCTACATTGAAAAGGATTCCTCGATAAACGACGAGATAGACAAGCTCCGCCACTCCGCGACGACTGCCCTTGCCGAACGCAGGGACGTCATAATCGTGGCGAGTGTTTCGTGCATATACTCCCTCGGAAGCCCCGACGAGTACCGCTCGATGTGCGTGTCCATTCGTCAGGGAGCCGAAAAACCCCGCGACCAGCTCATCTCCGAGCTTGTGCGCATACGCTACGAGCGCAATGACGTCGCCTTCGAGCGCAACAGGTTCAGAGTGCGCGGCGATGTGGTCGAGATCTTCCCCGCCATGTCGAGCGATACGGCTGTCCGCGTTGAATACTTCGGTGACGAGATTGACCGTATATCCGAGATAAACGTGGTCACGGGCGAGGTCAAGGCGACCGTCAGCCACGCGGCTATTTTTCCCGCCTCGCACTATGTTGTCGGCGACGACAAGCTCGAATCCGCGCTGAAAGAGATTGACCGCGAGCTAGCCGAACGTATCGACTGGTTCCAGAAGAACAACAAGCTCATAGAGGCTCAGCGTATCGAGCAGCGCACCCACTACGACATGGAGATGATTCGCGAGGTCGGCTACTGCTCGGGCGTTGAGAACTACTCGCGCGTGCTGGCGGGACGTCCTGCGGGAAGCACTCCCCTGACGCTGATGGACCACTTTCCCGAGGACTTCCTGCTCATCGTGGACGAGAGCCACGTGACGCTCCCGCAGGTGCGTGCCATGTATGCGGGCGACCGCGCACGCAAGACCACGCTCGTGGACTACGGCTTCCGTCTGCCGAGCGCTATGGACAACCGCCCGCTCAACTTCGACGAGTTCAACGCGCACATTCATCAGGCGATATATGTCAGCGCGACGCCGGGTCAGATAGAGCGCGAGAAAACAGACACTATCGTAGAACAGCTCATTCGTCCGACGGGACTTGTTGACCCTGAGATAATCGTCAAGCCCACACAGGGACAGGTAGACGACCTGCTCTCCGAGATAAACGAGCGTGTGGAACGGCACGAGCGCGTTCTCGTCACAACGCTGACCAAGAAAATGGCTGAGGACCTCACCTCCTACTATGAGGGACTGGGAGTAAAGGTGCGCTACCTCCACCACGACATCGACACCATCGAGCGTATGGAGATAATCAAGGACCTGCGAAACGGTGTATTTGACGTACTCGTAGGTATCAACCTCCTGCGTGAGGGACTGGATATCCCCGAGGTGAGCCTTATCGCTATCCTCGACGCCGACAAGGAGGGCTTCCTGCGCAGTGAGACCTCGCTGATACAGACCATCGGACGTGCCGCGCGTAATGCCTCGGGACAGGTCATCATGTACGCTGACACGGTGACGGGCTCTATGGAGCGTGCCATCACCGAGACCGAGCGCCGCCGCGCCGTGCAGACAAAATTCAACGAGGAGCACGGAATTGTCCCGAAGACGATAATCAAGGACGTCCGCGACGTGCTGGAAATAACCTCAAAGCCGAAGCTCGAAAAGCGTCTCAGCAAAAAGAAGCTGTCGGGCTCGGAGAAGCAGCAGCTCATTGACAGGCTGACGGTCGAGATGAAGAACGCCGCAAAGCTGCTTGAATTCGAGCACGCAGCCTACCTGCGCGACAAGATAAAGGAATTACAAGGCGAATGATTCCGGCACCAAATTCCTACATTGAATCAGTTACAAGGAGAATATATGATAGACAAGATAATCATCAAGGGCGCTCGCGCCAATAACCTCAAAAATATAGACCTCGAGCTCCCGCGTGACAGGCTCATTGTTATGACGGGTCTGTCGGGCTCGGGCAAGTCGTCGCTTGCATTTGACACCATATATGCCGAGGGACACAGACGGTACGTGGAGTCGCTCTCCGCCTATGCGCGCCAGTTTTTAGGGCAGATGAAGAAGCCCGACCTCGAATCGATAGAGGGCCTTTCTCCCGCGGTGTCGATAGACCAG
>CAMHBN010000245.1 GCA_946183385.1 uncultured Ruminococcus sp. | reverse complement strand
CTTGTTTTTATACCACCTTTGGTCAGGAGAGCCGACACTCTCTTGTCTTTAACGCAGACCTACGTCACAGCCTACACGGGAAAGGAAGTGTCAATAATACGTACCTCGTCCATACAAACGTGTCCGCTCATACAAACATGCCGCCGTCAGATACTTGCCTCTGCACCCTTTCAGACCAGCCCCTCGTGAGTGAACTTCGGAATGCTTTCGGACGGAGCGCTCGCACCTTTCCGCTCCTCTCTGACGACTTAATCGCAGACCTACTCTCTCAGTCAACGGGTTATATTGATATTATAGCGCGGGAGAAGGAAAAAATCAAGTCTTTTTTGAAATTTTTCCCGATTTTTTCTTCCTTCGGACAAAAAAGCAGTCCGTGAGTTGATTCCCACGGACTGTTTGATTTCACAATTCAGGCGGTACGTTTTTGTGCATTCCTACAAAGTTGGAAAAAACTTTTTCAATAATCAACGGTTTTCCGTTGCAAAAATGCCTTTTTCGCACCCCTTATAGAAGGACATCTCACGAGTTGGCTATCAGATGCTTTCTCATAAGCACAAGGTCGAACATATCTATAATGCCGTCGCCGTCGAAGTCGCCGTTCTTCCACTTCACGAGAGTGCCGCTTCCAAGCAGATATTTCTGCATGAGGACGATATCGTTTACCTTGAAGGATCCGTCTCCGTCAACGTCGCCGAGGACCTCCTTCGGAACTACTTCCTTCTTCTCTCCGTAGAGAGCTATTTCCGCGATATTCGCACAGTAGGAATTGTCCTTGTTTACCGAACTGTCGGGAGTTCCGTCGGGTGTCTGATAGCGTACATACCTTCCGACAGCTTCTCCGTCGAATTTGGTGATATAATTCATTCCCGAACTGGGGACGGAATCTATCGTGTACAGATCTGTCCAGTTTTCTCCGTCGACAGATATTGAGAACTTACCGGCAGTACAGCGGTATTCAAATCCGCTTCTCGGAGCGTATCCGATAGCTGAAAGCTCGTACGTATCACCGAGGTCAGCCTGTACCCAACCGTTTCCGAGACCATCGAAGAATGTGCTTGTCTTGCCGTCGAACGCCTTCTTGCAGTCGTTGTTGGTGTCGTCCTTCCACGGCGCAGAGCCGGTTACCTTTGAGAGGTCAACGTCTATCTTGTCCGTGAACTCGACGCCGCCTTTTACGCCGTCGATGATGAAGGTGGTAACGGAGTTGGGCTCGAGCGACACGCTGAGCACGCCGTTATTGATAGTGTAGGAGCCCGCGTCAGCCCAGTTCTCGGTATTGCTTGTGCGGATAGCCTTAGCGCTCGTCCCCACCTTGCTGAACTGGCTGAGGTTGTAGTTTATATCAGACTTGCCCGCAGATGTGTTATAGCTTACGATAACGAGCTGACCGTTCTTCTCGTCGAAAGCCGCCATAGTGCTTCCCGAGGATTTCAGCATAGTCATGCCGGGGCGGATATAGCGTGTATACTGACCGAAGCAGTAATACTTCTTGGAGAGGACTATCGTGTTCTGGTCGTGGTCTGCAACAGCCGTGCCCCAGAAGCCCTTGGTCATATCGACCATGCCCGAGTCCTTCTTTCCGTTGTAGCCTGCCGCGCATACGTGCTTGTCTATGACCTGCCACAGTATCCAGGCGGATGCATTCAGCCCGTTGCAGTCGGCGGTGATACGCTCGGACAGCCATAGTCCCGGAGCCATAGCTCCCGCGTTCGTGCCAGCAGTACCGTTGCCGTCGACCTCGCTCATCCAGAGGTTCTTGCCCGAATCAACGGCGAGCTGTCTCAGCTCGGAGCGCTTGCTTCCGCCGTAGGTGTGAGTGTCTATACGACCGACAGCCTTTTTCGCGTCGCCCGACAGAGCCTTGAAAGCGTCAATTTGCGTGTCAATCGAGGTCTCGTCGCTGGCACTGATGATTACGTCGTCCATGCCCTTTGCCTTCATGGCGCGCTGGAGCTCAAGGATTATCTTGCTCTCGGAGTTGCCGATATCGAAGTGGCAGCCCTCCTGCTTGGCGCTGCCGTAGCCCCAGAAGTTGGTATAGGGCTCATTTGTGGGGGTAATGCTCTGTATGTCAACGCCCCACTCTGTTTTGTAGTGGTAGCTTACCTCTGCGAGATAGTTTGCGAAGTCGTCGTAGCAGTCGTCCTTGAGGTTGTTCTTGCCGGGGTCTCTGCCTCCGCTCGAGCAGCCGCTGTTGGTCATATAGTACGGGGGAGAGTTCGAGAACATCTCCACTATCATGTCGTCGCCAGCCGCCTTGATACAGCGTTGGAGCACATTACGCTGATTGGCGTCGGCGTTCCAGTCGTAGGTGACATTGCCGTTGTTGTACTTCGTATAGCCCGGCATATTCGAGTCGGTACGTGTTATGTGGTCGTGCTTGGGGTCGTCGCCTCCGCCGATGTTGAAGCGTGCGATGTTGAGGCGCAGACCGTCCTCGCCGTAGAAGGTGTCAGCTGCCTTCTGGGCGAGGCTGTCGGAGTAGCCGACTCTGTTCGCCCACCAGCACAGGGACGTGCCCCAGCCCTCGAATTTGCCGTCGTTGATGTCGTAGACGCTGTACGGCGAGAGAGTTACCGTAGTTGCTGCGTCCGCCCTGACGCCCGTACCGCCGAAGGACGGCACGGCTACTGCCGCAGTCAGCACGACCGCGACTGCCCTTGCAAATAGTTTCATAGTAAAATCCCCTTATTCCTTATTATCCTCTTAACCGTCCCTCACCCTTTTCAGGGTGCATACCTATACATCATAATTATACCATTTCCCGCCTGTGCTTACAATTGTCATTACATACAATTATCCGCCGAGCTTTTGGGCGTTTTCACCATTTTGAAGTACCGCACATTATTTCATTGACACCGCTGTTATCGCCGTGATATAATAGAATTACCATAGTTGTACGAATAATCCCGGATGAACGGAGGTTTGAAATATGAAGAGACCATACAGATCTGCCGCTCTCGCTGTGTGTGCGGGACTTCTCGCGGCGTCGGTACCGATGCCCGCTTCTGCGCGGACTGCCGACGGCTCGGAGCTGTTATCGGCTGTGTACGCGGACAGCTACGGCGATGTGGTGAGCGGCACGGACTACACGATAATGGTGCGCCTGAGCGGTAAATTCGTCACCGCGGCAAGCGACGGAAACGTCCATCAGTGGGAGAAGCTGGGCGACAAGTCGCAGCAGTGGCGGATAGTCTCGGCGGGCGACGGCAAGTGCAATATCCTCTCCGCGCTGGACAGCTCCAAAGCGATGACCGTCAAGAACGGCGACAGCACCGACGGAAACACCATCTATCTCGACAAGTTCACGGATTCGCCAGCGCAGAGGTTCATTCTCCACCGCACCGACGACGCCTACTACATAACAGCGGAGTGCTCGGGCAATGCAGCGCTTGACGTATACGACATCAGCTACGAAAACGGCGCCGATATCGACCAGTGGGACTACTGGGCAGGCGAGGGACAGAAATTCTACATACGCCCTG
>CAMHBN010000244.1 GCA_946183385.1 uncultured Ruminococcus sp. | reverse complement strand
CAAGCTCAACGTTATCTCAAACCTCCTCGAGAAGTGCGACACTCTCATCATCGGCGGCGGTATGGCTTATACATTCATCAAGGCTCAGGGCGGCAGCATCGGTCTTTCTCTCGTTGACGACGAGAAGCTCGACTACTGCAAGGAGATGCTCGCTAAGGCTGAGAAGCTCGGCAAGAAGATACTTCTTCCCGTTGATACAGCTGTAGCTGCTTCCTTCCCCGATCCGATCGACGCTCCCATCGACGTTGAGTACGTTGACGCTGACAAGATCCCCGCTGACAAGATGGGTCTTGATATCGGACCCAAGACAGCTGCTATCTTCGCTGAGGCTGCAAAGTCTGCAAAGACAGTCGTTTGGAACGGTCCTATGGGCGTTTTCGAGAACCCCACTCTCAAGAAGGGTACAGTTGCCGTATGCGAGGCTCTCGCTGAGGCAGACGCTACAACTATCATCGGCGGCGGTGATTCCGCTACAGCTGCTATCCAGCTCGGCTTCGCTGACAAGATGAGCCACATCTCAACAGGCGGCGGCGCTTCTCTCGAATACCTCGAGGGCAAGGTGCTCCCCGGTGTAGCAGCAATTGCTGAAAAGTAAGGCACGTATATGAACAATAGGGCGGATAGAGATATTCGCCCTAATTTCACTGTTTTGAAAAGGAGCTGATCGTAATGGAATACATAAAGAAGTTCAAGGAGGAAAACGGAGAAAAGGTTTTCCTGTATGTGCTCGTAGCCTTTCTTGCGGGCGTGATAATCGGTTTTATGTTCTCGCCGATAAAGAAGGGAATAGCGGTCGGCAGCCATAACGGTTCAAACAACAAGTTCGTGGATTCGAACAACGTCGAGAACTCAAACGGCAAGAAGCGTAAAAAACTATTTAAAAAGTGCAGATAAAGGAGTAATCACCAATGAACAAGTCATTAAGAAAAGCTATCATCGCAGGCAACTGGAAGATGAACAAGACAAGACCCGAGGCAAAGGCTCTGCTCGAGGCTATCAAGCCCCTCGTAGCAAACGCTGAGGGCAAGATAGAGGTCATCGCGTGCGTACCGTTCACCAATCTTGAGACTGCTATCAACACAACAGCAGGCAGCAACGTGAAGATAGGCGCCGAGAACGTACACTTCGAGAAGAGCGGTGCTTTCACAGGCGAAATTTCCGCTGATATGCTCACAGAGCTCGGCGTTGAGTACGTAGTAATCGGTCACAGCGAGCGCCGTCAGTATTTCGGCGAGACAGACGAGACTGTAAACAAGAGAACTGTTGCGGCTCTCGAGGCAGGTCTCAAGCCAATCGTTTGCGTTGGCGAGCTCAAGTGGGAGCGCGAGTGCAACATCACCGAGGAAGTTATCGCACGCCAGATAAAGCTCGACCTCTGGTCGCTCACAGCAGAGCAGGTAAAGAACGTTGTTATCGCTTATGAGCCTGTTTGGGCTATCGGTACAGGTCTTACAGCTACTCCCGACCAGGCTGAGGAGGTTTGCGGCTTCATTCGCGCACAGCTCGCCAAGCTCTTCGATCAGGCAACAGCAGACGCTGTAACTATCCAGTACGGCGGCTCGATGAACGCAAAGAATGCGGCAGAGCTCCTTGCAAAGCCCAACATAGACGGCGGTCTCATCGGCGGAGCTTCACTCAAGGCTGAGGATTTCAACGTTATCGTTCAGGCAGCTGTAAACGGCTGATCATAAGGAGACGGTCTTTATGAAATACGAGTACAAGGTTGATTCATTCGGATGTACTTTTTCTACAAGATCAAAGTTTACAAAACAGCTTCAAGAAATGATCGACAAATATGCTTCTGAGGGTTGGAGACTTCATTCCTATGAAACTCCGGGTGCACTCGGAGAGCTTTGTGTTGTTGTATTTTACAGAGAGGTCAACTGAAATCTAAAGACTTTAGGGCGGAGAATATCCGCCCTTACAAATGAAAGGATAAATTCAAATGTCAAAGAAACCTGTTGCACTTATAATTATGGACGGCTTCGGCTACAATCCCGATACCTATGGCAACGCCATTGCTGCCGCAAAGAAGCCCAACCTCGATAAATACTTCGCGGAGTGCCCGCACACTCTCATCGGCGCGAGCGGACTCGACGTAGGTCTGCCCGACGGACAGATGGGCAACTCCGAGGTTGGTCACACCAACATCGGTGCGGGACGTATCGTATATCAGATGCTCGTCAAGATATCCAAGGACATCAAGGACGGCGTATTCTTCAACAACAAGGCAATCCTCGCGGCTATGAACAACTGCAAGGAAAAGGGCAGTGCTCTTCACCTCATGGGACTTCTCTCTCCCGGCGGTGTACACAGCCACATGGAGCACCTCTTCGGCATCGTTGAAATGGCGAAGAAGAACGGTCTCGACAAGGTGTATATCCACGCCTTCCTCGACGGACGTGACGTTCCGCCTTCGTCCGCGGCAGAGTACATGGAGGAGACAGTCGCTGAACTGAACAAGATAGGTCTCGGCAAGATTGCCACTATCTCGGGACGCTTCTACGCTATGGACAGAGACAACGCTTGGGACAGAGTAGAGAAGGCTTACGCGGCTCTCGTTTACGGCGAGGGCGTGCAGGAGACTGATCCTGTACAGGCTATCAGGAACTCCTACGCTAACGAAATCACTGACGAGTTCATGCTCCCGACAGTTATTGCGGGCGGCGCACAGATAAAGGCTGACGACAGCGTTATCTTCTTCAACTTCCGTCCCGACCGCGCAAGACAGATAACACGCTCCTTCGTTGACCCCGAATTCAAGGGCTTCGAGCGCAGGAACGGCTTCTTCCCCGTAAACTTCGTATGCATGGCTCAGTACGACGCCACAATGCCGAACGTTTCCGTAGCATATCCGCCCGAGCAGCTCACAATGACAATGGGCGAGTACCTTGCAAAGCTCGGCAAGACGCAGCTCCGAATCGCTGAAACGCAGAAGTACGCGCACGTAACGTTCTTCTTCAACGGCGGCGAGGAGAAGCAGTTCGAGGGCGAGGACCGTATCCTCATAAAGTCGCCCGACGTTCCCACATTTGACCTCAAGCCCGAGATGAGCGCTTATGAGGTATGCGACGCTGTTTGCAAGGCGATAGACGAGGACAAGTACGACGTTATTATCCTCAACTACGCTAACTGCGACATGGTAGGTCACACAGGCATATTCGACGCCGCAGTAAAGGCTGTCGAGTCTGTTGACGAGTGCGTGGGACGCATGGTTGACAGGATACTCGCAAAGGGCGGCGCAGCTCTTATCACAGCCGACCACGGCAACGCTGACAAGATGATGGAGCCCGACGGCAGCCCGTTCACGGCACACACCACGAATCAGGTACCTCTCATCGCAGTAGGCGTTGAGGGTAAGCTCATAGAGGGCGGCGTGCTTGCTGACCTCGCTCCCACAATGCTCGACATCATGGAGGTTCCCCAGCCTGCCGAGATGACAGGAAAGTCACTCCTTGTTAAATAAGAGAATACGGGCGGACATCGTTCGCCC
>CAMHBN010000243.1 GCA_946183385.1 uncultured Ruminococcus sp. | reverse complement strand
AAGAGACTCGTTGACAAGAAGGCTATCGCCAATATCAAGTCCGCAAGAAAGCTCATTGACCGTGCCGACAACAAGGTATGGGACGCACTTGAAGACGTAATCAAGGATCACCCCGTAATGCTCAACCGTGCTCCTACGCTCCACCGTCTCGGTATTCAGGCGTTCGAGCCGATACTCGTCGAGGGTCGTGCCATCAAGCTCCACCCGCTCGTATGCTCGGCGTTCAACGCTGACTTCGACGGCGACCAGATGGCTGTACATCTCCCGCTTTCGGCAGAGGCTCAGGCAGAGGCTCGTTTCCTCATGCTTGCTGCAAACAACCTGCTCAAGCCCTCGGACGGTAAGCCTGTTGCCGTTCCTTCGCAGGATATGGTACTCGGTTCCTACTATCTGACAATGGATAAGCCCGGCGAGCCCGGCGAGGGCAAGGTGTTCCGCGACGTGAACGAGGCTCTCATGGCTTACTACGAGCACGACGTTTCGCTCCACGCGAATATCAAGGTAAAGATAACCAAGGACATCGGCGACAAGAAGGTGTCCAAGATAATAGACGCTACAGTCGGACGTCTCATCTTCAACGAGAATATCCCGCAGAATCTCGGCTACGTTGACAGAACCAACTCCGACAAGCAGTTCGACCTCGAGGTAGCATTCCTCGTAGGCAAGAAGCAGCTCTCCGACATCATCGAGCGCTGCATAAAGATACACGGCACAACGACTACTTCCGAAGTCCTCGACCGTATCAAGGCTCTCGGCTACAAGTATTCAACAAGAGCGGCTCTTACCGTTGCCGTATGCGACGCTTCAATTCCTCCGCAGAAGAAGGAGATACTCGCAAAGGCAGACGAAGAGGTTGCACGTATTACCGAGGATTACGAGTACGGCTACATCTCCGCAGAGGAGAAGTCCAAGCAGGTCATCGAGCTCTGGACGAACACCAACGACGAGGTTACAGCCGCTCTGAAGGCAAACTTCGACCGCTACAATCCTATCTGGATGATGGCGGACTCGGGTGCCCGTGGTTCTATCTCGCAGATTCGTCAGCTCGCAGGTATGCGCGGACTTATCGCCAATACCTCGGGTGCCGTAATCGAGATCCCTATCCGTGCTAACTACCGTGAAGGTCTTAACATCCTCGAATACTTCATCGCTTCCCGTGGTGCCCGTAAGGGACTTGCCGATACGGCTCTCCGTACCGCTGACTCGGGTTACCTGACACGTCGTCTCGTTGACGTATCTCAGGACGTTATCATCCGCGAGGAAGACTGCGGTACTACAGACGGTATCGAGGTATACGAGATAAGAAACGGCAATGAGATTGTCGAGCCGTTTGCTGAGCGTCTTGTCGGCAGATTCCTCTCCGAGGACCTCCGCGACGAGGCAGGCGAGCTCATCGTCTCCAAGAACAAGCTCATCAACGACGCCGACGCGAAGAAGATAATCGACGCAGGCGTTGAGAGAATAACTATCCGCTCCGTACTCAACTGTAGGGCAAGGAACGGCGTGTGCGCTAAGTGCTACGGCGCTAACCTTGCGTTCAACAACGTTGTATCGGTCGGCGAGGCTGTCGGCGTAATCGCGGCGCAGTCCATCGGCGAGCCCGGTACACAGCTCACCATGAGAACCTTCCACACCGGCGGTGTTGCTTCTGCCGACGCTGAGGATATCACACAGGGTCTTCCCCGTGTTGAGGAGCTCTTCGAGAGCAGACGTCCCAAGGGTGCGGCTATCCTCTCCAAGATAGCAGGTAAGATAACCATCGAAGAGGTCAAGACTACCCGCAACATCATCGTCACCAACGATGAGACAGGCGAGAGCGAGAGCTACATGATTCCATACAACCTCAAGATACGCGTTCAGGAGGGCGAGCAGATAACCAAGGGCACGCGCCTCACAGAAGGTAACGTATATCCTGCGGATATCCTCAATATCCTCGGTATCCACGATGTACAGAACTACATCATCAACGAGGTACAGAAGGTTTACCGTTTACAGGGTGTTGATATCAACGACAAGCACATCGAGGTAATCGTCCGTCAGATGCTCCGCAAGGTAAAGGTCGAGGATTCGGGCAGCAGCTACCTCCTCCCCGGCAACCTTGTAGACCGCAAGGAGATAGACGCTATCAACGAGGAGCTCCAGGCTCGTATCGACGCAGGCGAGTACGATGTACAGCTCGTACAGGTTACTCCCGTGCTTCAGGGTATCACGAAGGCTTCCTCGAACTCCGACAGCTTCATGTCGGCGGCTTCCTTCCAGGAGACCACAAAGGCTCTCACAGATGCCGCTATCAGAGGCAAGAGCGACAAGCTCCTCGGACTCAAGGAGAACGTTATCATCGGTAAGCTCATACCCGCGGGTACAGGTATGGACTGCTACAGCCATGTCAAGGTCGTAAAGAACGAGGCTTATGGCGAGCACAATCCCGCAATAAACAACAATCCCATCGTATAAAATCAATATCCCCGATACCGCACGGTATCGGGGATAGCTGTAAAGGAGCGAAAAATATGAAATACACATACAAGCCGAGAATGGTCTGCGCACAGCAGATAAGCTTCAACATCGAGGGCAACGTCATCACCGACGTCTCCTTCCTCGGAGGCTGCAACGGCAACCTCAAAGCTGTGTCCAAGCTTGTTGACGGCATGACCGTCGAGGAGATAGAGGCGAAGCTCAAGGGCAACACCTGCGGAGCACGTCCGACATCCTGCGCCGACCAGCTCTGCCTTGCTGTCCGCGAGGCTTACGAGAAGTCGAAGGCATAAGGCTATGATACGCGAGATAAACGAGGGCGACCTGCTCGGTCTGCTCGAGCTGTACACCCACCTCCACGAGAAGGAAGTCCCCGAGATAGACGAGAAGGTGCTCGGTATATGGCAGACCATACTCGCCGACCCGAACCACCACATCATCGTCGCGGAGGAGGACGGGAGGATAGTGTCATCGTGCGTGTGCGTGATAATCCCCAACCTCACGCGCGGTCTGCGTCCGCACGCCTTCATCGAGAACGTCGTCACCGACAGCGCCTACCGCAAGAGAGGACTCGCGACCGCCTGCCTCGATTATGCGAAGGGTATCGCCGAGCGCGAGAACTGCTACAAGCTCCTGCTTGCGACGGGCTCGAAAGAGGAGAGCACGCTCAGATTCTACGAGCGCGCAGGCTACAACCGCACCGACAAGACTGCATTTACACAGTGGCTGTAACAAAAACCGCAAAGAAGCTAATGCTTCTTTGCGGTTTTGTTTACACCTCTGAGAGGTAGTTCTCGATAGGATCGTCGTATACGGGCATACCGCGCTCGCCTATCATGAATGAGATCGCACGCTGGCAGTTGAAGACCACATTTTCGACCGCATTTCCGCCGTATTCGCCGTCGCGGGTCCACGATATCTCCTCGTCGTTCAGAGCAGTAAAGGTTATCCTGTTGGTGCGGAAGAACTTGATGTACTCCTTGTCTATCTCCTCACTTATATTGAGAAGCGAGCTGACTATCT
>CAMHBN010000242.1 GCA_946183385.1 uncultured Ruminococcus sp. | reverse complement strand
CTGCACGGAGGATATCCTCTGCGCGATGATGAAGGTCGTCGTGTCGGCGAGCTTCTCGCGGAATGCCTTGCGTATGCTGCTGTCGGTCGCGGTATCGACGGCGCTGGTGGAGTCGTCGAGAATGATTATCTTCGGCTTTTTCAGCAGAGCTCGCGCGATACAGAGCCTCTGCTTCTGTCCGCCCGAGACATTGACGCCGCCCTGTCCGAGGTCGGTATCGTAGCCGTCGGGGAAGCCCATGATGAAGTCGTGGGCGCACGCCGAGCGGCACGCCTCCTGTATCTCCTCGTCGGTGGCGTCAGAGTCGCCCCATCTGAGGTTGTCGCGGATAGTGCCCGAGAAGAGCACGTTCTTCTGCAATACCATAGCTACGCTGTCGCGGAGCACGGTCACGTCGTAGTCGCGGACGTTCACTCCGCCGACGAGGACGTCGCCCTCGGTGGTGTCGTAGAGGCGGGGAATGAGCTGTACGAGCGAGGTCTTCGACGAGCCCGTACCGCCGATGATACCGATAGTCTCGCCCGACTTGATGTCAAGGTCGATGTGGTCGAGAGCGAGGTTGTTCATATCCTTGAAGTAGCTGAAGCTCACGTTGCGGAAGCTTACCGAGCCGTCTGCCACCTCGGTCACAGCCTTGTCGGGGGAGACGATGTCGGGCTCCTCGGTGAGCACCTCGTAGATACGCTGAATGGAGGCTCGCGAGATGACGAACATCATGAACAGGAACGACAGCATGAGCAGCGACATAAGTATCTGGCTGACATAGGTGATGAAGCTCGTAAGGTCGCCTATCTCCATGGTTCCGCCGACTATCATGTGGCTGCCGAACCACAGTATCGCGACAATGCTCGCGTACATGACCATCTGCATGAGCGGCATTGACATGATTATCAGCTTCTCCGCGCGTACCTGTGCCGCACGGACGGATTCGGTGTTGTCGGTGAACTTTTTCTTCTCGAAGTCCTCGCGCACGAATGCCTTTACCGTGCGGATACCGATGAGGTTTTCCTGCACGCTCGCGTTCATGTCGTCGTACTTCGTGAGCATCGCCTTGAAGCGCGGGTGGGCGTTCGTGAGTATGAGAGCGGCTCCGATGATTATCACGGGTATCGCGCAGAAGAATACCGTCGAGAGGCGCAGGTTCATCCTCAGCGCCATAACGAGCGCGAATACGAGCATTATCGGTGCACGGAAAGCCATACGTATGAACATCATGTACGCATTCTGCACGTTGGTGACGTCGGTGGTGAGACGGGTCGTCAGCGACGCCGTCGAAAATTTATCCACGTTCGCGAACGAGAAGGACTGCACCTTCCTGAACAGCGCACCGCGGAGATTCTTCGCGAAGCCCACCGCCGCGACCGCGCTGAAGCGTCCCGCTATAGCTCCGAAGAAGAGCGACACTATCGCCATGCAGACCATAAGTCCGCCCATTTTCGCGACGTAGCCGATGTCGCCGTTGTTGATGCCCTTGTTGATTATCGCCGCCATCACGTAGGGGATGAGCACCTCCATCGCGACCTCGCCCATAATGGTTATCGGCGAGAGCACCGACTGCTTCCAGTACTTGCCGACGTGTGAAAGTATCTTTGTTATCATTGTCTGCTCCTTTCGTATTTGCCCGCGGGAGGAGTCCCGCTGTATATCAGACACGTGACTGTGTAAATATCCGTCCTAACGCATTTTATCACATACAATTTTTAATGTCAAGTGTATAATGTCGAATTGATAATGAATTGTTGGGGCGCATTACAGCAGAGCTGCATATAGCATCACGATCCAAATCATAGATTTGGTGTGCTGCTTATACATGCGCCCGACGATTACCCGCCTTTTTGCGGGCGGCGGAACGTCGCCCCTACAGCGTGCCTCCAACGTGCTAATTCAACAAACAATTACACATAACGGCGCTGTTGATTTTATACAAAATGCATGTACCGTCTCACTCCGCCTTGACATTTTTGGCGAAATGTATTATAATGATAGAGTGTTTAGGTATCCCCATTTGTGAATTGAAAGGACGGCGACAAAAATGGATTACAGATTTTCCAACATCACTCCCGAAATAACAAAGCTTGCAGAACGCTCCATAGACAGCTATAAAATCGACCCCGAGCTGTATACGCAGTACGATGTGAAGCGCGGTCTGCGCGACATCAACGGCAACGGCGTTGTCGCAGGCCTTACAAATATAAGCACGATAAAGGTGCTCGATATGGGCGACGGTATGCCCAATCACGGCGACGGAAAGCTCTACTACCGCGGTATCGACGTCGAGGATATCGTGGACGGCTTCATCAAGGAGAAGCGCTTCGGCTACGAGGAGACTGTGTACCTCCTCCTCTTCGGAACTATGCCCAGCGAGCACGAGCTCACGGAGTTCAGGCAGCTCCTTGCGGACTTCCGCTCGCTCCCGCCGACCTTCACCCGCGACGTAATTATGAAGGCTCCGAGCGACAATATGATGAATACCCTCGCAAAGAGCGTACTTGCGCTGTATTCCTACGATGATATGGCGAATGATATATCCATCCCGAACGTGCTCCGCCAGTGCATAGAGCTCATCACGCTCTTCCCCGTGCTCGCGGTGTACGGCTACCACGCGTACAAGTACAGCAGTGAGGGCGGAAGCCTCTTTATCCACGACCCCCGTCCCGAGCTCTCGATAGCGGAGAATCTGCTGTATATGCTCCGCCCCGACAAGAGCTTCACCGAGCTCGAGGCACGTATCCTCGACCTCGCACTCGTGCTCCACGCCGAGCACGGCGGCGGAAACAACTCCTCCTTCACGGTGCACGTCGTGTCCTCGTCAGGCACCGACACCTACTCCGCGATAGCGGCGGCTCTCGGCTCGCTGAAGGGTCCGAAGCACGGCGGCGCGAATATCAAAGTGGCTATGATGTTCGACGATATGAAGCAGGCGGTCAGCGACTGGACGGACGAGGAGCAGGTCCGCGGCTATCTGCGGAAGCTCCTGCACAAGGAGGCGTTCGACGGGGCGGGACTTATCTACGGCATGGGTCATGCGGTGTACTCGCAGTCAGACCCGCGTGCAAAGGTGTTCAAGGGCTTCGTCGAAAAGCTCAGCTCAGAGAAGGGCAGGCACGACGAATTCGCGCTGTATTCGCTCGTCGAGAGGCTCGCTCCCGAGGTCATCGCCGAGGAGAGGCGCATATACAAGGGCGTGTGCGCGAACGTTGACTTCTACAGCGGCTTTGTATACCGTATGCTCGGCATACCCGACGAGCTGTTCACGCCCATATTTGCGGTATCGCGCATAGCAGGCTGGTCGGCTCACCGCATAGAGGAGCTCATCAACTCGAACAAGATAATCCGTCCCGCATACAAGGCGATATCTCCTATGAGGAAATATACCGATATGGAAAACCGTATGGATTAAGGCAAGGCTCAGATTGTAGGGGCGGCGTTCCGCCGCCCGTAAATATACAGACAAACTACCCGAAACAATGTGCAGGGACGACCACCGGTCGTCCGCAATATACAAATGACCCAACGGACGCG
>CAMHBN010000241.1 GCA_946183385.1 uncultured Ruminococcus sp. | reverse complement strand
CCGTCCCGAGGTCGCGATAATCGACATACTTCCCGAAAAGGAGGCGGCGCGATGAGGGCTGACATAGTTGTTATCGGAGGCGGAGCATCGGGTTTTGCGGCGGCGATAGCAGCGAAGGAGACAGCTCCCGAAGCAAGTGTGCTCATTGCGGAGAAGCTCCCGAGAACGGGCAAAAAGCTAATAGCTACGGGCAACGGCAAGTGTAATCTCAGCAATATGTCACTCACGAGCCGAAATTTTCACGGAAGTATCGACGCGATGGGCGTAATAAGCAAAACTCCCGACTGGCACGAGCTCTTCACCCAAAAACTCGGAGTTGCCTGTGTTACGGGCAGTGAGGGACGCGAGGGCGGTGTATACCCCCGCAGCAACAGCTCGACAACGGTGCTGAACGCTATACGTCTGAAACTTGCGTCGCTCGGTGTGACGGAGCTCTGCGACTGCGAAATTACTCTGCCGCAAAGTCATAATCGCGGCTGGCGGATATGCCGCGCCATCATTTGGTACGGACGGCGGAATGCTCCGTATCCTCAAAAATATGGGCATAAGATCCGAGAAGATCTGTCCCGCGGTAGCTCCGCTGAGGGTCAGCCCCGACAGGCTCAAAGGTTTGAAGGGAGTTCGCATAAAAGGAGATATAGCGGCATTTTCAGGCGGTAGTGAGCTCCGCCGCGAGAGGGGAGAGCTCCAGTTCAACGAGAACAACATCTCGGGAATTTGTGTCTTCAACCTCGCCTACCTCTTTCAGCAGTACGAGGGCAGACTCACGCTCCGTGCCGACCTTGCTCCCGATATGACGGAGGACGAGCTCGCGACCTATTTCAAAACAGTTCGGACAGACCGCCACGGCAGCACGGCTGAGGAGCTCCTGAGCGGATTTTTCGTTAAGAATCTGGCGGTGTGGCTCATCAAAAATGTGCTTGGCAGGTCGCCTGCCGAGCCGATAGAAAGCATTTCCGACAGGGACATCGCTGCTCTGTGCAAGGGTATTAAGTCAGTGGAGTTCGAGGTCACAGGCTGCTCGCCGTGGCAGAACGCGCAGTCCACAATGGGGGGGATTTCGGCGAGCGAGGTCAACGACGAGCTCGGCTCCGTGAAGTACAACGGAATGTATTTCTGCGGCGAGATACTCGATGTCGCGGGTGACTGCGGCGGCTACAACCTCCAATGGGCTTGGTCCTCAGGCTTATGGGCAGGAAAACACGCGGCTCTGTCGCTGAAAGGCGGTAAACATGATAAGAGTCGGTAACATAAAAGTTCCGCTCGACTTCGATTTTTCGCAGCTTGAACGCTACTGCTCGGATAAGCTCGGCATACCCGCGAGCAAGCTCCGTTCGGTCAAACTGTCGAAGAAGTCGGTCGATGCGCGGAAGAAGAACGACGTCCACTTCAACATTTCGCTCGACATCTCCGCAAAAGGAGAAGCGGCGTTGCTGAAACGCATTAAAAATGCCGTTCCCGTTGAGAAGTTCACCTACGATATACCGCGAGTCAGCGGAGTCAGACGCCCCGTTATCGTCGGCTTCGGACCCGCGGGAATGTTTGCGGCGCTCGTTCTTGCACAGGCAGGAGCCCGCCCGATAGTCCTCGAACGCGGATACGACGTTGATTCGCGCGTCAAGGCGGTCAAGAAGTTCCGTACGACGGGCAAGCTCGACAGCGAGTGCAATATCCAGTTTGGTGAGGGCGGCGCAGGCACTTTCTCCGACGGCAAGCTCACGACGGGCATCAAGGACAGGCGTATCCGCTATGTCCTCGAAAAGCTTGTGGAGTTCGGTGCCCCCGACGAGATACTGTACATGGCGAAGCCTCATATCGGCACGGACAAGCTCCGCGGCACGGTCAGGGAGCTCCGAAAGCGCGTGATATCACTTGGCGGCGAGGTTCGCTTCGGAGTTCGTTTCAGCGGCTACGAGGCAGAAAAAGGGCACATTTCTGCGGCAATATACACTGACAGCGACGGCGAGCACACGATACCGACTGACAGCATTATCCTTGCCACAGGTCACAGCGCGAGGGACGTTTTCGAGCTCCTCTACGAGCGCGGTATCGATCTTTCGCAGAAGAATTTCGCGGTGGGAGTTCGCATCGAGCACCTCCGCACCGACATAGACAAGGCTATGTACGGCGTTTTCGCGGGACATCCCGCGCTGAAAGCCGCCGATTACAAGCTTGTAGTCCACCTTCCGAACGGTCGCGCACTGTACACGTTCTGTATGTGCCCGGGTGGAGAGGTAGTGGCGGCGTCTTCGGAGGAGGGCAGGCTCGCGGTCAACGGCATGAGCTGTTTCGCCCGTGACGCAGTCAACTCAAACAGCGCCCTGCTTGTCAACGTCGTGATGGGCCAGCGGTTCTACTACCGCACCTTCAACGTCGGCAGTGAGGACTACGGCAGTGACCACCCGCTCGCGGGTATGCACTTCCAGCGCAAGCTCGAAGAAAGAGCCTATAATGCAGGCGGCGGAGGCTACAGTGCTCCGGTATGCACAGTCGGGGAGCTCATGGACAGACAGCTCGGCGACGGCTTCGGACGCGTCGTTCCGTCGTACACACCTGCTGTGAAGAAGGCTCTTCTGGACGAGTATCTGCCCGACTTTGTGTGCGAGTCGCTGAGGCTCGGCATAGCAGAAATGGGCAGAAAAATAGATGGCTTCGACGACCGTGAGGCAGTCCTCACAGGTATCGAGAGCCGCAGCAGCTCTCCCGTGCGCATAAACAGGGGAGACGACCTGCAGTCGCTTTCCGTGAGGGGGCTTTACCCCTGCGGCGAGGGTGCAGGCTACGCAGGAGGAATAGTTTCCGCGGCAGTTGATGGTATCAAGTGCGCGGAAGCTGTAATAAATAAATGAACGGAGGCATAATATGAAAGTCAATGTAATAGGCGGCGAGATGAGTCCCCGCGAGATAGACGAGTACATCGCTTACGCAGGCAGGAAGTACCCGGGCAGACAGATACGGCAGCTCGATATAATTATCGACGGCGAATTCGTGGATATCAAGACCTACTTCAAGGACACTGATTTTCAGCACGCCTACCGTTCTGCCGATTATCTCGTGAACAATATGGACAAGCTCAACGACGCGAAGAAGAAGGAATTCTCGGAGAAACAGCGCCACGGTGTCGGAGAGGACGAATAATGGAGCTTACAAACATCGGAACGGTAAGGGAGATACTCTCACGTCACGGATTCAGCTTCTCGAAGGGACTGGGGCAGAACTTCATCGTCAACCCGACGATATGCCCGCAGATAGCCGAGGAGGGCAATGCTCAGTCAGGCTGGGGCATACTGGAGATAGGAACGGGTATTGGTGTACTGACGAAGGAGCTCGCTCTGCGTGCGGACAAGGTATCGGCTGTCGAGATAGACACCCGTCTGCTCCCCGTGCTTGAAGAGACGCTTGCTGAGTTCGACAACATAAAAATATACAACGAGGACGTTATGAAGGCAGACCTCCGCGGGATAATCGAGCGCGATTTCGCGGGACTTCACGCGGCAGTCTGCGCGAATCTGCCGTACTACATCACCTCGCCCGTGATA
>CAMHBN010000240.1 GCA_946183385.1 uncultured Ruminococcus sp. | reverse complement strand
CAGTTTTTGTAAGCACAGGTATCGAAATAATCCGTACCGTTCGCGGTCACAACGTCTTCAAGAGCCGTGCAGTTCCTGAACGCGCCGAATTCTCCGCTGTAGACATAACCAACAGAAGAGGAGAGGTTCAGGTGCTTGAGGTACTTGTTTCCGCCTGCCGCGTCAACAGCGATTAACTGTACGCCGTCGGGAACGTTGAAGGTCTCGTCGGTCTTAGCCTGCGGGTAGAGCTTCAGCATTGTCACGTTCTTGTCGTATACAACGCCGTCTATTGAGGTATAATTCGGGTTGTCCTTGTCGATGTTTACAGCCTTGAGGTTGGGACAATCCAGAGCGTAAGCGCCGATACGCTCAACGGAAGCAGGTATGTTTACCACGACATTGCCTATATCCTGACCGTTGAAAGCCTTGTCAACAATGGTGCGTGTGCCCTCCTTAATGTCTATCGTGCCGCTTGTGGGCTCGCCCTTGTAGCCGATGACAGTGGCTCCGCAGTAGAGCACACCGTCGGGCTGGTCCTGATACCACTTTGTATCGCCGAACATCGACTTTGTTATATCATAGCTTGTCGGCTCGTCGCTCTGCTTCCATTCGTCGGTATCGTTGTCGTAGTTCCACTGGTACCATTTCTCTATGCCGCTTATCGACCAGACTGTTCCGTTTATCTCAATGTCCTCGAGAGAGGTACAGCCCTCAAAGCCCGAGCAGTTGAATATGGTGTCCTTGCCGAGCTTTACGCCCGTCATCTTCGATACGTACTCGAAGCTCGCGCCCGTGATGATCATGGACTCGCCGTCGTCAACGACGAACTCGCCCTCATAGCCCTCGGGTACGGCGAGGATGTACCTTGTGACCTCAGGCTCGCCAACAGCCACATATTCCTGTTGTTCCTCGTCCCATTCGCTGCGCTGATAGGTGTACTGCTTTCCGAGCGCACCCTTGTACGAGAAGTAGGTGGGGTTGTCCTCATCGACATTTATCGCTGTGAGCGACGGCATATCCGAGCAGAAATACCAGTCGATACTGCTGACGGTCGAGGGAAGGTTGATGACCGTTATATCGTGCTCTCCCGCAAAGCTGCCGGGGTTAACGACGCCCTCGGGTACAGTGACCTCGCCCGAAAGCTTCCCGAGCGGACGGACTATCGTCAGTCCCTTCTTCTTTTCGTAGGTGCTGTAATCGTAGAAGGAAGCGTTGTTCAGGAGAAAATCGCCCTCAATGACGAAGTTCTCGCAGCCCTCGGCTAACTTTATCTCACAGCTGTCGGGGATATCGTTGCAGCAGAAAACAGATACGAGATACTTCGGCAGCGTGACCGAGGTAATGTCCTTTCTGCCGTAGCCGAAATCTTCAAAATCAATAGTTTCGACCTTTAAGCCGTCGATTTCGTCAGGGTACACTATGTCGCCTTTTGCTGAGTCAGCGATGCCAATAATACTGACATATTCGTGTGTAGTTGACTTGCCTGTGCTCCAGTCGTACTCCGTGGACTTGTTGACACGGTATACGAAATCGCCGTAGGTCTGCGTGTCGTCCGCGAATACGAGCGAGACGCACTTCTGCACTATCGGCGTTGGCACGAACGCGCTCACACCGAGCATCGCAGTGCCGACTGCAAGCATTCTCTTCAATTTCATCTCTTGTGACCTCCTTACGCCTTATGTGCTCCGTCAGGAACATCATACACAAATTATACCACTTCTCCCGTTGATTGTCACCCGAAACGTCAGCTGTGGATGTAGAAATAAGGCAGTTGAATTTGTGCATTTTGCCGTACAATCTGAATACCTGTTGATTTATTTGTTGCCAGATGTTATAATAGATAAAATTGCTTACGAATCGAGGTCAAGCTTATGAATATGATCCTTAACTGGGAGAATTACCTCCGCACAGCCGCAGACGTCGCCGCCGAGGGTATTGTCATGCTCCGCAACGATAACAGCGCTCTGCCGCTGGATAAAGACGTGACCGTGTCCGTCTTCGGACGCATACAGCTCCACTACTACAAGAGCGGCACGGGCTCGGGCGGAATGGTAAACGTATCAAAGGTCACGGGCATCACCGACGGGCTCATAGAGGCAGGCGTGAAGGTGAACGAGGAGCTCCTATCCATATACCGCGAATGGGACGAGGCTAACCCGTTCGAGTTCGGCAGCGGCTGGGGCGGCGAGCCGTGGTCGCAGAAGGAGATGCCGCTCAGCGACGAGGTCGTGAAAAATGCAGCCGCAAAGGGCGATACCGCGATAGTTATCATCGGTCGCACCGCAGGCGAGGAGATGGAGTCGCGTGTGGAGGCGGGCTCGTTCCTGCTGACCGACAAGGAAAAGGATATGCTCGCGAAGGTTCGGGCGGAGTTCAAGAAGGTCGTTGTTCTGCTGAATGTGGGCGGGCTAATAGACCTTGAATACATCGAAAGCGTTGCTCCCGACGCTCTGCTCTACGTATGGCAGGGCGGTATGACGGGCGGTACGGGTACTGCCGACGTGCTCACGGGTAAGATAAGCCCGTGCGGCAAGCTCCCGGACACTATCGCCTACAGCGTCGAGGACTATCCCTCGCACAAGTATTTCGGCGACCGCGACCGCAACTTCTACGCGGAGGATATATACGTCGGCTACCGGTATTTCGACACATTCGCGCCCGAGAAGGTACGCTATCCGTTCGGCTTCGGACTTTCCTATACCACGTTTGATGTTTCCGTGCAAAATTGCAGCGTCAGCGGGCTGACCGCGAGCATATACGTGAAAGTGCGCAATACAGGCAAATTCTGCGGCAAGGAGGTAGTGATGATGTACCTCAGCCGTCCGCAGGGCGAGCTCGGACAGCCTGTGAAGATGCTCTGCGCCTTCGAGAAAACGCGCACCCTCGCTCCGAACGAGGAGCAGACACTCATCCTCACCGCCGACCTGAGCGACAACGCCTCCTACGACGACAGCGGCGTGACGGGCAACAAAAACTGCTTCGTGCTCGAAAAGGGCAGGTACAGCTTCTTCATCAACGGCTGTGACAGCGAGGATTCGGCGAATATCGAGCTCCACGAGACAGCGGTCGTGCGCCGCTGCGAGCAGGCTCTCGCACCGTTTGAGGCGTTCGAGCGCTTCCGTCCCGTTGCCGACGGCGACGGCTTCAAGGTCGGCTTCGAGACAGTGCCGCTCAACGAAACAGACGAGGACAAGCGCAGGCTCGCAGAGCTGCCCGCCGAGCTCCCGCAGACGGGCGATGTCGGCATACGCCTCGCGGACGTTTACCGCGGTGAGCACACCATGGACGAGTTCATCGCTCAGCTCACCGACAACGAGCTCGCGTGCATCATACGCGGCGAGGGCATGGGAAGTCCGCGCGTTACGGCTGGTACGGCTTCGGCTTTCGGCGGAGTCACTGACCGCCTCAACAAGCTCGGTATCCCTGCCTGCTGCTGCTCGGACGGTCCTTCCGGAATGCGTCTCGACTGCGGCACAAAGGCTTTCAGTCTGCCGAACGGAACTATGATAGCTTCCACCTTCAACAAGGAGCTCATAACCGAGCTTTTCCGCTGCATGGGTCT
>CAMHBN010000239.1 GCA_946183385.1 uncultured Ruminococcus sp. | reverse complement strand
TCTGCCGGCGCAGTCTCTTCAATTCAGCTGAGGCATTGTCATTGACCTCACCGCTTCTGGAGATGGCCTGAACGATGTGAGAACTGGTCGATTCCATGGCTTCCAGCGTATTAACCAGTTCCATGATCCTGTCCTTGTTCTCCAAGAAGAGCTTCTTGAGCTCCTCGTCCGTAATCTGGGTCATTGTGTCTCCTCCTTTTCGAATCTGATAATGAGTTTCTCGTCCTTCATCTCCGCAAGCTGCTTCATATCGACCTTCTTGGAGTAGTTCTGCATGAAGTTGATATTCTCCGTGCGGAAATCAACGGCGTCGCGCCAGTGTCCCTGCTTGCTCTTGACCTTGAGCATCTCTATGCAGTATGCGAATTTATCGTCATTGCCGAGCTTTTTGTCCTTGAGCATATCAAGGTAGAATTCGGCGCTTCCGAAATCACGCACCCTGTCGAAGAGTATCGCAGTCTGGATGATATCCTCTGTGAGAGGCTTCTTCTGATCGTTCACGAAGGCGTCGGCGTAGCCGTCGGCAAGCTCGCGGGTATAGCCCATCTGGCTGAAATCCGCGTAAAGCTCCATATATTTCTTCGTCTGGGCATTTCCGCCCGAGCGGAGCGCCTTTGCGAACACTCCCTTTTTACGTTCACGTTCCTGTGGTGACAGCATCAACAACACCCCTTTATCCAACGCGGCAGTATCAGCGCCGCCGTAGTAATTCTTTCACGCGTGCCATATCTCTATTCAGGCACGTGTCTTTACTCAGTAATTTTAGCATAAATCTTAAACTTAGTCAACATTTGTTTATCTATTTAGGGCAAAACTGTTGTTTTGCACAAAAAAGTACTTTTATTTTTTCCAAATCAAACTATTTAACTTTTAAACTTTTAAGCTTATTTAAAGAATTTGTGTTATAATAGTATGCAGGACAGTATAGGCTGTCGGCAAAGGGGGTAATTATATGAAACTGCTCGTTGTCGAAGACGAGATACAGCTCGCTGACGCTCTCAGCGAGATACTAAAGCGCAATATGTACTCCGTGGATACCGTCTACGACGGTACAGACGGGCTCGACAACGCTCTCACGGGCGTCTACGACTGCATAATCCTCGATATCATGCTGCCCGGTATGAACGGGCTCGACGTGCTGAAAAATCTGCGTGCCGAAAAGATAAACACGCCCGTCCTCCTGCTGACGGCAAGGAGCGAGATAGACGACAAGATAAACGGTCTCGACTGCGGCGCGGACGACTACCTCACAAAGCCGTTCGTCACGGGCGAGCTCCTCGCAAGAGTACGTGCTCTCACCCGCAGAAGAGGCGAGATACAGGACGACAACCGCTTCGACTTCAACGGCGTACAGCTCCACAAGAACACCTGCTCCATAAGCTACGCGGGCAACGACGTGAAGCTCAGCCTGAAGGAGTACCAGATAATGGAGCTCCTCATCGCGAACCCGAAGCAGATACTCACGAAAGAACGCATAATCGAGAAGATATGGGGCTACGAGAGCGACGTGGACTACAACAACATCGAGGTCTACATCTCTTTCCTGCGCAAGAAGCTGAACGTCATCTCGGCTCCCGCGCAGATAAAGACCGCCCGCAGTATCGGCTATTCCATCGAGCCTACGGAAAAATAACGACATTACGACATCTTACGGAGGTGTATACCTTTGTTCAGGAAGGTACAGCTTAAATTCTTCGGAATCATTACTTCCATACTCCTCGCTATATTCATAGCCGTGCTCGGCTCGATAAATATCATCATGGACACCGTTATGGAGCACCAGACCAAGATAGTTCTCGAGCAGGTGGCGGCAGGCGTCGAGTACGACAGTATGACGAAGAAGTTCTTCATTGAGCGTCCCGACGACGAAAACTGGCAGAGATTCGACGACTTCCAGCGCACGGAGCCGCCGTCGAAGCCGGATATCAAGCCGCCAGATGCTCCGACAACACAGACCGAGGCAACGACCACGGAGAGCGAGACCTCGGAGGCGGTCGTTACGGCTCCTCCCACCACTTATGAGGAAACAGAGCCTCCGCAGACCACTCCTACGCCCGAGACTCAGGCTCCCGTGCCGCAGACCACGCGCGTCCGTGAGACTCAGGTCCCGAGGACTCAGGTCCCGAGGACTCAGGCCACCCGTGCAACAGACATCAAGTCTGTCACGACTACCGAGGCGCGCCGCACTACTCAGGAATGGCGCACTCAGCCTCCGCAGACTCAGCCCCCGCAGACTCAGCCTCCGCAGACGCAGCCTCCCGAGACTACCGCGCAGGCAGACTGGGGCGGCGGTCAGCCGGTATGGGGACCGTGGGGTCCGTGGAACCCGTGGACAACTCCCCCGTGGTGGGCTAACGGCGGCGACTGGAATAACAACGGCGGAAACAACGGCGGCAGTATCAACAACGACTACTGGAAGCAGCCCGAGGAAGAGACTGTATCGGGTATGGCGAACAATTCCTTCGCGCCCGTGCTCGACGGCTATACTATAATTAATGACGGCTCGCAGACTACAACCACTGCTGTCACGACCGAGGAGACCACAACCGCTCCCCCGCCCGTTCCGCGCGACCCTGTGCCCGCAAACGGCGGCGGATACGACAAGGAAAGCGTACCGCGCTCGCTCGGCTCCATCGACTTCTTCCTGCTGATGGCTGACGAGGACGGCAAGCTGGTCGGTATACAGAACAACGACGAGATGTCCGACGCCGTCGCTCAGCAGTACATAACCGAGATACTCAGCAAGAAGGCTGACTCGGGCATGGCGAACAGCTACCAGTTCTGCACCGAGAAGAAGGACAATGGCACGCTCATGGTCTTCACCGACAAGAGCGCCGAGATAGATATGATGAACAAGCTCAAGCGCACGACAGTCATAGTCGGTCTTATCAGCATCGTCATTCTCTCAGCTGCCGCCTACTTCCTCAGCGGACTGATCGTCCGCCCGATACAGGTCGCCTTCGACAAGCAGAAGCAGTTCATCTCCGATGCGAGCCATGAGCTCAAGACGCCGCTGACTGTCATTTCCGCGAATGCCGATGTCCTTGAGGGCGAGATAGGCGAGAACAAGTGGCTGACCTACATTCAGGATCAGGCAGACCGCATGAACGTGCTCGTCAACGACCTCCTCAACCTCACAAGGCTTGAGAACAACTCCAACTTCGTCGTCACCGAGTTCGACCTCAGCAAGGCTATCGCCAATACCGCTCTCGCATTCGAGTGCCGAGCCTTCGACGCAGGCAAGAACTTCGTCCTCAATATCGAGGAGGGCATCCGCATATCGGGAAGCGAACAGCATATCAAGCAGATGGCAGCCATCTTCATCGACAACGCGCTGAAATACTCGAAGGACAAAGGCACTGTGCGCGTATCGCTCGGCAACAACAACGGAAAGATACAGTTCTCCGTTTACAACACGGGTACGGGTCTGAAGGAGTCGGAGAAGGAGAAGGTCTTCGAGCGCTTCTTCCGCAGCGACGCCTCGCGCAACAGAGCTACGGGCGGCTACGGTCTCGGACTCGCAATCGCCAAATCCATCATCGACAAGCAC
>CAMHBN010000238.1 GCA_946183385.1 uncultured Ruminococcus sp. | reverse complement strand
TCCCTGTAAGAATATGTCTACAATAGCCAAAAGGAAAAAGCATTTGCTACTATACGCGCTGTTTATGTGCATTTGCAATATCCGTATATTGATATTATATATCCAATATGTGTCTATTTGGAAAATTAAGAAATATTTTTAAATTTTAAATCTGTCCAGGAATTGCTATTTTGCATCCGTAAATTTAGCTAAATAATTCTGCTTAAATTATCCAAAAAGCCCATAGAATCGACTGATAGAGCACCTATCAGCATGATAGCCGACACTTAAACGAATCCCGCCCCGCGAGTTGTTTTGTGCAGAATTATCCCGCGCCGATTTTCGTTACCTGCCCTAAAACGGCTTTGCAATATTGCACGGAATAATTCAGCGGGCGAGCAACTGTAGAAAAATAAAAGGCAAGTCTGTCTCCGCGAATGCAACAATCGCGACAATAAACTTGCCTTTTTTATGTTGTGAGCGAGTTTACGAGTGACAACGCGAACCGCCTGCGGGGGCTCCCCGCCGCGAACCGCACGCGGGGGCTCCCCGCCGTCCTTATTTCTTCATATACTCCTCGTAGAGGTCGGGGCGACGCTCCTTGGTGAGCTCCACGCTCTGCTCGTGACGCCACTTCTCAATGTTGGCGTGATGTCCCGACAGCAACACCGGCGGCACGCTCTCCCCTTCCCACACCTCGGGGCGCGTATAATGGGGATATTCAAGCAATCCGCTGTATATGCTCTCCTCCTCGAAGCAGACATCGTCCGAGAGCACGCCCTCGCACATACGCGCCACGCAGTCGGTGAGCACCATTGCGGGGAGCTCCCCGCCCGTGAGCACATAATCGCCGATGGACAATTCCTCATCGACTATCTTGTCGATGACGCGCTGGTCAACGCCCTCGTAATGCCCGCAGATTATGAGGATATTGTCCATTTTCGAGAGCTCGACGGCTCTCTGCTGGGTGAGTATCTTTCCCTTCGGCGACATATAGATGGTATGCGGCTTACTGCCGAGCTCCTCGCAGACCGCCATATAGCAGTTATATATAGGCTCGCACTGCATCACCATGCCCATTCCGCCGCCGTAGGGAGTGTCGTCCACGCGGCGGTGCTTGTCCTGCGTGTACTCGCGTATCTGGCGGCAGTGCACCTCTATCTTGCCGGCTTTCCGGGCTCTGCCGACTATGCTCTCGCCGAGCACAGCCTCGCACATCTCGGGGAAAAGTGTTGCTATCTCAATCTTCATACGTCCTCCGTCAGTCGAAGAGCCCGTCGAGAGGGCGTATCTTCATCACATTGCCGTCGATGTCGGTGGAGACGACCACGTCCGCTATCGCAGGGACGAGCAGCTCCCTCTCCCCCGATTTTACGACGTATACATCGTTCGCGCCCGTCTGCATGACGTCGTCGATGACGCCGTACAGCTCATCGGAATCGGCGTCGCGCACCTCCATGCCGATGAGGTCCTGAATGAAGTAGGTGTCGTCGTCGAGTTCGAGGTCGCCGCGGTGCATATAGAGCACCTTGTTGCGGAGCTTTTCCGCGTCCTCGGGCGTATCCACGCCCTCTATCTTGGCAATGACCATGCTCTTGAACACGCGCGAGCGCTCTATCGTTACCTCGTCCTTGTTCTTGCCTAAAAATAAGCGGTCAAACTCCGCGAGGAGCTCGGGAGTGTCGGTATACGGCATTATCTTGACCTCGCCGCGTATACCGTGGGTCGTGACTATCTTGCCCGCTTCAAGAAATTCCTTTTTCATCTCAGTCCTCCGCGATCTGTACGCTCTTGGCTATCTGCCGCACTGTGTCGATATCGTTGCCGATTATTATTACGCTTTGGTGCATATTGAGGTCGTCCGTATCGTACACATCGAGAACGAGCTCATAAGCACCGTTCTGAGCAGGTGACTGCAAAACGAACGACTTCATATTGCCGGTGTCGTACCAGAAACTCTTGAATTCAATGTCTTCTCCGAGCTCGACCTCCTCGTCACTCAGCTTATACGAGAGATGTGCAGGCTCTAATGCTGCTTTCAGCTCCATGAGCTTATATGTCGCGTTGACCTCGGACGGCGAGAGCTTATTGCATTTTTTGTAGTCGAAGGTATAGCACAGGTAGAGCAGGTCGTGGTAATTCTCGGGCTTCTCGCAGCCAAGCTTCTTCATTCCCCTGACCATGCGCTTGTCAAAATAGCCTATCTCCTCGAAATACTCCTCGGTAACGACAGGCTCTTCCTTATCCAATACGCAGACGAGCAGGGTACGCTTCGAGATATCGGCATTATCAACGATAATACCCGATTTATCGCCCTCTGTCTCCTCGGGATACATCCAGTCGAGCCCGTCTGGAGCCTCGAAGTCAATGCCCTTTATTGAGCACGCCCTGAACTCGTCGGGGACTTCGATATCCGCGTATGGATACTCCTCGATGACATCGACGCCGTCAGCAAAGGATGGCATAATATAGTGCTCCATCATTTTCCATTTGATGAGGGTCTGCGAGAGGTAGAAACCCGCGCCGCCCAGTACTAATACTGCCGCAACACCTATTGCGATTTTTTCATATTATGACCTTTCAAATCGGGACGCCGAGGGCGGCATCTCCTACATCTACAATTTGTAGGGGCGCACAGTGTGCGCCCCTACTCAGTCTGCTTTCTTCGGCGGGAAGCAAATCCGAATCGGTATGGCTCGCGGGAAAAGATTCGCCGTAAAGATTCAGTAAGCGAGTTTACGAGCGACCGCGCGAACCGCCCGCAGGGGCACCCTGCTTAGTTCTTCATCTCGAAGTTCTCACCGAGGAGGTCCTTGTTCGCTTCGAGAATGGGGTTGATGCACTCGGAAAGGAACTCGTCCACCTGCTGAGGGCTTCTGCCGACGTAATTCTCGGGCTTGAGCACAGCCTCCAGCTCCTCCTTCGTGACCATGAACATCGGATCTGCCTCGATGAGCTCGCAGAGGTTGTTGTCCAGTCCGCGAACCTTTACATTCGCGCCCGCCTCCATAGAGTAGTCCATGATACGGTCGTGGAGCTCCTGACGGTTGCCGCCCTTCTTTACGGCGTCCATCATGATGTTCTCGCTCGCCATGAACGGGAGCTCCGCCATAACGCGGCGGCGGATCATCTCGGGGTAAACCACGAGACCGTCGGTGACGTTCATCATTATGTTGAGGATAGCGTCAACTCCGAGGAAAGCCTCGGCAACGCTGATACGCTTGTTAGCGGAGTCGTCGAGAGTTCTCTCGAACCACTGAGTACCCGCCGTGAATGCGGGGTTGAGACTGTCTATCATAACGTAGCGTGCCAGCGAGGTTATACGCTCACAGCGCATGGGGTTGCGCTTGTATGCCATCGCGGACGAGCCTATCTGCTTCTTTTCGCGGGGCTCCTCCATCTCCTTGAAGGACTGGAGTATGCGCATATCGTTCGAGAACTTGCTCGCGGACTGCGCTATATCGCTGAGGACCTCGAGCACCTTTGAATCCATCTTGCGCGAGTAGGTCTGTCCCGACACGGGAACTACCGAATCGAAGCCCATTTCCTCGGCAATCATTTTTTCAAGCTGCTTTATCTTGTCGGTGTCGCCCTCGAAGAGCTCCATG
>CAMHBN010000237.1 GCA_946183385.1 uncultured Ruminococcus sp. | reverse complement strand
AAGTTGAAACAATGTGCCCTATCGCACAGGGCGTTGCTCACGGCGCGGCTCCGATCCCCGAAGAAGCAAAGTGGGTAAAGGCTAAGGAGATCAAGGATATTTCCGGCTTCACACACGGTATCGGCTGGTGCGCTCCCGAGCAGGGAACCTGCAAGCTCACTCTCAACGTTAAGGAGGGCGTTATCCAGGAAGCTCTCGTTGAGACTATCGGCTGCTCAGGTATGACACACTCCGCAGCTATGGCTGCTGAGATCCTCCCCGGCAGAACAATTCTCGAAGCTCTTAACACCGACCTCGTTTGTGACGCTATCAATACAGCTATGAGAGAGCTCTTCCTCCAGATAGTATACGGACGTTCACAGTCTGCATTCTCTGAGGGCGGTCTCGTTATCGGTGCAGGTCTTGAGGACCTCGGTAAGGGTCTCCGTTCACAGATCGGTACTACTTACGGCACACTCGCTAAGGGCCCCCGCTACCTCGAGCTCACAGACGGCTACATCACAAAGATCGCTCTTGACGCTGACAACCAGATCATCGGCTACAAGTTCGTAAACTTCGGCAAGATGATGGACTTCATCAAGGGCGGCGATGACGCTAACACAGCTTTCGAGAAGGCTCAGGGTCAGTACGGCAGAGTTGACGACGCTGTTAAGCTCGTAGACCCGAGAAAAGAATAAGGAGGATCAGTACAATGGCTTTATTTGAATCTTATGAGAGAAGAGAAAAACAGATCCTTGCTGTAATCAAGGAATACGGCATCAACTCCATCGAGGAGTGCGCTGATGTCTGCAAGTCAAAGGGTCTTGACATTTATGCACTCGTTGAGAAGATACAGCCCATCTGCTTCGAGAATGCTAAGTGGGCTTACACAGTAGGCTGCGCTATCGCTATCAAGAAGGGCTGCACAAGAGCTGCTGACGCTGCTGCTGCTATCGGTGAGGGACTTCAGGCATTCTGCATTCCCGGTTCCGTTGCTGACCAGCGTAAGGTTGGCCTCGGTCACGGCAACCTCGGCAAGATGCTCCTCGAAGAGGACACTGAGTGTTTCGCATTCCTCGCAGGTCACGAGTCATTCGCTGCTGCTGAGGGTGCTATCGGTATCGCTGAGAAGGCTAACAAGGTTCGTCAGAAGCCCCTCCGCGTTATCCTCAACGGTCTCGGCAAGGACGCTGCTCAGATCATCGCTCGTATCAACGGCTTCACATACATCGAGACAGAGATGGACTACGCTACAGGCGAGGTTAAGGAAGTATTCCGCAAGGCTTACTCTGACGGTCTCCGCGCTAAGGTTAACTGCTACGGTGCAAACGACGTTCGCGAGGGCGTTGCTATCATGTGGAAGGAGAACGTTGACGTATCTATCACCGGTAACTCAACTAACCCCACACGTTTCCAGCACCCCGTTGCAGGTACTTACAAGAAGGAGCGCGTTGACGCAGGCAAGAAGTACTTCTCAGTGGCTTCGGGTGGCGGTACAGGACGTACACTCCACCCCGACAACATGGCAGCAGGTCCTGCTTCCTACGGTATGACTGATACTCTCGGACGTATGCACTCCGACGCTCAGTTCGCAGGTTCTTCATCTGTTCCTGCTCACGTAGAGATGATGGGTCTCATCGGTATGGGCAACAACCCCATGGTCGGTGCAACAGTTGCTTGTGCAGTTGCTGTTGAAGAGGCTATGAAGTAATCACTTATAAGCACAAGAGCTCCCGAGGGGCTATACCTCAGGAGCTCTTTTTTGCATAGAAATCCCCGCCGAAGATGTTTCAGCGGGGATATTTTTTACTTCTGTTCAGCTATCTTCTCAACAGCGTCATTGAGCCAGTCGCCCTCGAACAGCTCGATAGTACCGTTGTCGCAGTGCTTTGCGAGGTCGGTGCAAATCGGGAGCTGCGCCAGCACAGGGATATCGTGCTCCTTGGCAATTTCCTCGATGTGGCTGTCACCGTATATCTTGTGGCGCTTGCCGCAGTCGGGACATTCAAAATAGCTCATATTCTCGATGATACCGAGTATCGGTATATTCATCAGCTTTGCCATTTTAACTGCCTTCTCAACTATCATTGAAACGAGCTCCTGTGGTGAAGTCACTATAACGATACCGTCAACGGGTATCGACTGGAACACCGTCAGCGGAACATCGCCTGTTCCGGGAGGCATATCCACGAAGAGGTAGTCGATATCCTTCCAGATAACATCGGTCCAGAACTGCTTTACAACTCCCGCGATGACAGGTCCGCGCCATACAACGGGGTCGCTCTCGTTTTCGAGCAGGAGGTTTATCGACATAACGTCAATGCCCATTTTGCTCTTCCGTGGGATAATACCGAACTCGCAGGCATCCGCCTTTTCGTGTATGCCGAAAGCCTTCGGCACAGACGGACCTGTGATATCAGCGTCAAGGATACCTACGTACTTGCCAAGTCTCTGCATTGAAACGGCGAGAAGCGAGGAGACCATAGTCTTGCCAACACCGCCCTTGCCGCTGACAACGCCGATGACCTTGCCGATATTACTCATCTGATTGGGCTTTTCAAGTAAGCTCTGCGGCTCAGTTCTGCTTGAGCAGTCGCTTCCGCAGGACGAACAATCGTGTGTACATTCGCTCATTTTGAATTACTCCTTTGAAATGTGATAGTATTATTATACCATATTTTTTAAGATAATGCAACCTTGCCTATTTTTTCTCCTCGTGCAGGAGAGACATGAGCTTTTCGCGCTCCCTGACGAATACAGGCGGGATATCGCACGTCAACGCCGCTATTTTTTCATCGGCAGCGGTAAGCTCTGCACGTGCATTCTCGGTATCTCTCAACAGCAGATATATCTCAGCTTTATCAAGGCATACAGCGGCTTCCGAATATTTCCTGTAGTTGCGCAAAGGTCGCTGATTTGTGTATTTGCCTTTCTGTCGCATTTTCGCGCGGTACTCCTGATCCCATTCGAGGTATTGGAGTGCATTCCTGAAATTGCCATGCAGCTTCTGCTCGTGTGAAGCGATAGTGAGCAAAGCACATACCGATGACGCGTCTCTGTGCTTCAGTTTTACGAGCACGTCCGAATATGCGGAAACTGTATCGAGGTACAGCTTGTTATTATCGGTGAATGATGCAAAGTCTAAAGCCGCGACCATATAATCATTGCGTGAGATGAAGTCATCCTGCGGGAGCTTAACCAGCTCATCAAACGCAGACTCTGCCTTGTCGAACTCGCACCTCATACCGTAGCACCACATTACGTGCGAAAGCGCAGAGATACGGGCATATCCCTTGCCTTTCGACTGCTTTTCAAGGGCAAGCGCCTCCGCAAGGGTATTGTCCGAGCATATCTCGTCCATAAGCAGACTATAAAACTTCTTTGTATGCCTTACATTGATGAACGACTTTATTGCAGGGAAAATACCGCCTGCGCTCTTTATTATCTTCACTGCTGCTTCTATAAAAATTGCAGGAATACAGATAAGAAACGGCAAAGCTAAATCAAGCAGACCGAATGCAAGCAAACTGATAAGAATATTTACTTTTCCCGACAGCAGAAACGCAATCAAACCTTCAACTATAAGAATCGGAATTATTGCTTTTGCAAGACCGTTCACCAGCTTTTCTA